>JBIOYF010000042.1:0-2835 GCA_044870035.1 Dehalococcoidia bacterium | reverse complement strand
TGATGTACCCGAACATGGCGGGCACGCAGCCGCTCTATCCGATGATGCAGCTCCTGGGCGTGCCGATGGCGTCGGCGGGGATCGGCTACCCGGACGCCCGCGCGCACGCGCCGGACGAGAACATCCGGCTGCCGGACTTCGTCCTCGGCACCAAGCACGTCGCCGCGATCATAGAAGGGCTGGGGGAGGGGTAGCTTTGCAGCACCGCCGTGCCGACCCTTACAATGGCAGCGAGGCGTTGAGATGGCCACCGAGCTTAAGACCGAGCATCCGCACATCGTAAAGGTACCCGGCGTAGTTGGCGGCGAACCGGTGATCGCCGGCACGCGCATCGGTGTGGCGTTCATCGCGCGACTGCTGCAAGCCGGAGAAGAGCCGTCGGAGATCGCGGCGACCTACCCGAACTTGCAGCCGGCGGCCGTGTATGACGCCGCCAGCTACTATCTGGATCACCAGGCGGAGATCGACGCCCTGCTCGCGGGATCAACGCTCGCACAGTTGGCGGAACGGTACGGCTTCTCAGTCCAGGGTGATGGGAAGATCGACTTTAGCGGCGCGTGAAGCCGCGGCTGTACCTCGACGAAGACGTGTTACCTGAACTAGCTCGCGTACTACGCTCGGCTGGGTACGACGCCCTTAGTGCCCACGAAACGGACGCTCTAGGTATCGGCGATGAGGAGCAGCTGGCCCTAGCTACGTCCCAAGGGCGTGCTCTGCTTTCGTTCAACTACCGGCACTTCATTCGCATAGCTCGCGAATGGCAGGAAGCCAGCCGAGACCATGCGGGAATCATCGTTTCGTATCGACAGTATCGGCGTCGAGAGTTGGGAGAGCTGCGGCGGATCATGTTGCGTTTGCTAGACATGACGACAGCCGCCAATCTGCGCAACTCTGTGCACGTGCTGGACTACTTTCGAGCGTAAGGAACATGTCCACTTCCAACGGCCTTCGCTGGGCGCGACGGGTGCAGCAGCAGCTGATCCGCCGGCTCTACACGCTCGACGCGCAGGGGATCCAGGACGACGAGCTGGTCAACGAGGCCGGCTACGCGATGTACGCCCGCTGCGAGAGCATCCGCATCGCGACGGAGGCGCACTTCGGCCGCGCAACGTGCCCAACGTGCCATTCGGTCATTCAGCGCGCAGGCTGGTCGAAGGACGAGCTGCTCGTCTGCGCCTGCGGCTGGCAGCTCACCTGGGGCGAGTACCACAAGTCGTACCAGCGCAAGCAGCTCGTGGGCGGCAAGGCGTTCCCGTTCTTCACGGAGTTCCTCGAATCGTGGCCGCGGCAACGGACGTATCGCGACAAGCTACTCGCGATCGACAGGCTGATCCACGCGCTGCACGTCGACCTGAAGCACGGCTTCGCGCGACCTGGAGCGGTCAACCTGATCGAGTGCACCATGCGCGAGGCGCTGTCGCTGCTCCACGAGCTTGCCTACGGCGACCTGAGCACGCCGGGCGTCGTCGAGACGCGAACAACGTACCAGTCGACGCTGGTGGAGATGGGCGCGCGCCGGAGGGAGCTGCAGGGCGAGAGCTAGTCCTCGTCTTCGAAACGCGGCAGCCACGTCGCCGCGTCCGCGGGATCGAGCCGCTCGACGCCGTCGATGTTGTCGAACGCGGTATCGGCCGTGACGATCGCTGTTGCGCCGGAGCGTTCCATGACGGCGAGGTGGACGAGATCGCGGGCGGAGAGGCGGGCATGCACGTCGGCGAGATCAGCGGCGCGCTGTACGTCCTCCGCAGTTACCGTCATGATGTTGTTCCTAGTAACGCGGACGAACTTGTCGAATGCTTCCTTGCCTGGCTCCGGCCACATGCGGAGCGCTCTGTAACGGTGGAGGAGTTCCTGGAGAACCTCAGCGCTAGTGAGGAACGATTGAGGGTTCTGCGCCGCCGCCTCAATGATTAGTTTGCTCGGATCCTTGAGCGGATGGCTCCGCCCCTGTGCGTAGATTGGGATGTTCGTGTCAAGGAACGCGCGGCTCATGTGCGCTTTCAAGCTGCTTCTTCAGCGTCTCCATATCGGGCACGTCCTCGATCTCCATCTCGCCGATCCGGCGCGCCGCTGCAAGACGCTCTTCTCGGTCCTTCTCCTTGTACAGGCGATCAATCATGTCCTTAAGCAACGTCGAACCGGGCACGCCGTAGGCCGCGGACAGCTCTCGTAGCCGCTTCTTGTGCTCGGTGTCGAGCCGGATCTCGTAGCGTTCTGATGCCATGTTTAGCCTTCCGTACGGGCCGTGTACGTATATCATTGTACGTACATTGGTGTACGTATGTCAAGTGCCGTGCAGCACGGGCCCGACGGACTAAAGCCTGTCCGGCGAGCCATCGGCTCCCGCCAGCGCGAGGCCGGCGGCGACCGAAGTGAACGTGCCCGTGGCGGCGAGCTGGGTGCGCGGCAGCGCCTCCTCCAGCATCCGGCGGAAGGCCGGGATGAGCGACGAGCCGCCCGTGGTGATGACGAGCTCGATCTCGTCCGTGGCGCAGGCGGCGTCCTCGATGGCGCGCAGTACGCAGGTGCGTGCGTCGCGGAGCTGGACCGAGATCGCCGCCTCGAACTCGGCGCGGGCGATCGGCTCCGTGATGTCGATCGGGTGGCGCTGGACGCGCAGGTCGACGCGGTCCTCGGTGGAGAGCGCGATCTTTGCCTCTTCGATCGCGCGGAACGTGGCCAGGCCGAGGTTGCGCGTGACCAGGCCCTCGAGCTGGGCGAGCTCGCGCGGCTGGTCGGAGCTGCGGCGCGCGCGGCGGATGATGTCGAGCAGGTCGGGCCGGTTGAGCTCGACGATGGTCTGCCAGCTCTTGAGCCGGGAGAAGATGTGGTTCG
>JBIOYF010000041.1:0-11592 GCA_044870035.1 Dehalococcoidia bacterium | reverse complement strand
ATCCGTTCTTTACAACGAAGGACCCCGGCGAAGGCACCGGCCTGGGCCTGACGATCTGCTACGGCATCATCGAGGCGCACGGCGGCCGCATCTGGGCGGAGAGCCAGCGCGGACGCGGCTCCACGTTCACCATCGAGCTGCCGATCCTGCAGGGCCGCGAAGGCCCGGCGCGTCCGCAAGAAACCGAGCCGGAGTCGACCGTCGCGCCGCGTTCGATCCTGGTCGTCGACGACGAGGAGAGCATCCAGCGGCTGCTGGGCAGCATCCTGGAGCTGGATGGGCACCAGGTGGAGACGGCGCGCAACGGCGTCGAGGCGCTGGAGCTGCTGAAGCGACGTCACTACGACGTGGTGATCACCGACATCAAGATGCCCGACATGGACGGCCGTGAGCTCTACGACCGGCTGACCGCACTCGACAGTGCGCTGGCGCACCGCACGATCTTCATCACGGGCGACACGGTGAGCCCCGACACGCGCACGTTCCTGCAGAAGGTGAACAACCCCTGCCTGACGAAACCCTTCCGGGTCCGTGACGTGCGCGAGACGATCGCGCAGCTGCTGGCAGAGCGGGCGGAACCTTAGAACCACAGAACCTCGGAACCTGCTGCCGCTTTGGCGCGGCTCTGACCCATCTCCCCGGCCCCCTTCCCTTTAGGGGAGGGGGAAGCCGTATCGCAAGCGGAGCCAGGCTAGCCGGTCGAGCGGAGAGCGCAAAGCGGCTGGTGGCGCCGGGTGGCTGTCAACGGATATGGAGCGGATTCACGGATAGGTTTGGTGGCAGCTGGGACCTGAGGCCGCCGAACGGGCTGCAGCGGGTCGATGACATTCTGAACGCGCTGCACCAGTACTTCCACGACTGCATCGCGTCGCCGTAGCCGAAACCTCCTTGAGCATTCGGCCAGTGTGGTACAATAAATAACAACTGAATAGGCCGAATCCGCGAACGCGGAACGGGGGAACCAAAAACCTGGGGTGAATCTCGCCAGTGGCGAGTAGGCCAGCTTCTCAGGCCGAACCCGTCAGCTAACCCCGTAGGCACCTGAGAGGCGGTTTAACGCTGCACAACGAGCAGGTCCGCCTGGGCCTGCTCTCTTTGTGCCCGCCGTATCCGAGACACTGGAGGGATCGCATGCCCCGTCTACTTATTGCTTCAAATCGCTTACCGGTGACCGTCGAACCCGCAGGCGAGGAGTTCAAACTGTCGGTCTCTGCCGGCGGGCTGGCGACGGGGTTGCGCGGCATCTGCGGCCAGCGCGAGGCGCTCTGGATCGGCTGGCCCGGAGAGCTGTCACGCCTCGAGACCAGGCGACAGCGCCAGCTCGATCAGGAGCTGGCGCAACGCCACCTCGCGGCGGTCTATCTCGACCGGCGCGAGGTTCGTGGCTACTATGAAGACATCGCGAACGGCGTCCTATGGCCGGTGTTCCACGATCGGATCGATCAGTTGTCGCCGGATGTGAGCGGTTGGGACGAGTTCGTCCATGTGAACGAAAAATTCGCGTCCGCGATAGCGGAGCAGCATCGCGAAGGCGATCTGATTTGGGTACAGGACTTTCACCTGTGCCTGGTGCCACAGATGCTCCGCAAGGGGCTGCCTCGCGCCACTATCGGGTTCTTTCTGCATATCCCATTTCCCTCGCTCGACATCTTCAGCGTGCTACCGTGGCGCGAGCAGATCCTGGACGGATTGCTTGGGGCCGACCTGATCGGCGTTCACACTGACGCGTACCGTGACAACTTTGCGGCAGCGCTGCAGCGACTGCTCGCCGCGGATCTCGATGGCCAACGAGTGCGACACGGCGATCGGGACACCATACTCGGCGTCTTTCCCATGGGCATCGACGCAGCCGCCTGGAACGCGCGCTCCGAAGACCCAGACGTCCTGCGCGACGTGGAGGAGCTGCGCCGCGGTGCCGGCGGCAGGAGCCTGCTGCTCGGGATCGACCGGCTCGATTACACGAAGGGCATACTGCACCGCTGCTTAGCCGTGGACAAGCTCTTCTCCATGGAGGAGCACCTGGGCGAACAGCTGCGTTTCATTCAGGTAACCGTGCCATCGCGCCAAGGCGTCGAGGCGTATGCCAGCCTCGGGCGTAGTGTCGATGAAACCGTTGGGCGAATCAACGCCGCACACGCGAGCGCGAGCGCCGTACCGATCCACCGCATCCACCGCTCGCTTTCAGAACAGGAGCTGTCGGTGTTCTATCGCGCCGCCGATGTGATGCTGGTAACGCCCCTGCGCGATGGCATGAACCTCGTCGCGAAGGAGTTCATCGCGTCGCGCTCGGACGAAGACGGCGTGTTGGTACTGAGCGAGTTCGCGGGCGCGGCAGCGGAGATGCCCGATGCGCTGCACATCAACCCCTATGACATCGAAGGGATGGCGTCCGTCATCCTGCGGGGGCTAACGATGCCGCGCGAGGAGCGCCGCGATCGAATGCGGCTGCTGCGCGCGCGGGTGTTCGAGCACAACGTGCACCACTGGCTACGCTCGTTCGTGGAGCAGCTCAGCGAGGCCGCCAGCGGCACACGACCTTCCGCCGCAACGCCACAACTGAAACAGATCGCGGAGCGGATGCAGAACAGCCAGCGGCTCGTGCTCTTCCTGGACTACGACGGTACGCTGGTGCCGTTTGCCGACAAGCCGGAAGACGCCGCGCCCGATCCGGAATTGCTCGGTCTGCTGCGCGATCTGGTAGCGCGCCCGAACATACAGGTCCACCTCGTAAGCGGCCGGACAAAGAAGTCTATCGAAGGATGGTTCGGCGGGCTCCCGATCGGCTTGCACGCGGAACACGGCCTCTGGTCACGTCCGCCAGGCAAGGACTGGCAGATGGCGCAGGACGTGCCGTCTGACTGGAAGACCGTCGTCCGCCCGATCCTCGATCACGTTACCGGCGAGACGCCCGGGACGTTCATCGAAGAGAAGACGGCGGGCCTCGCCTGGCACTACCGCCAGGCTGCAGACAACCAGACCGGCAAGAGCGGCCTCGGCGACGCGCAGGCGCGCGAACTGGCGCTCTTGCTGACAGACCTGCTCGCCAACGCGCCGGTCGAGGTGATCTCCGGCAACAAGGTAATCGAGATCCGGCCGCAGGGCGTGGACAAGGGCAGCATCGTCCCGGACTCACTCGATAGCAGTAAACCCGGGCTGGTCGTCGCGATCGGCGACGACCACAGCGACGAAGACCTGTTCGGCGCGCTACCCAAGGGGAGCGTAACGGTGCGGGTGGGCGAAGGTGACACGTCGGCCCGATACCGCGTGCGCAACTTCGCGGACGTGCGCGCGCTGCTCTCCGCCCTGCGAAACTAACGCGAGCTCCAAGGCGTTATCATGCGTCGGCATGAGTAGCGAGCGGCCCTTCCTCATCGTGACCGGCGCGGGGCGTTCGGGCACCAGCGCTGTCGCGCGGGTGCTGCACGAGAGCGGCGTGCGCATGGGGCACAGGCTGGCGCCACCGTCGGAGGCGAACCCGGAGGGCTTTTACGAAGACCTGGATGTGGTTGCGCTGAACGAGCGCATCCTCGCCGACGTTGACATGAGCGACCCGTGGCGGCCGGAGCGCTGGGCCTCGCGATCGGAGGTCCTCGAAGCGGTGGGAGCGTATCGCGATGAGATGGCCGCGCTCGCCGGCGAGGCGCTCGACGGCTGGAAGGACCCGCGTTTTTCGATCACGCTCGAGGCGTGGCTCGACACGCTGCCGTCGCGGCCGAACGTGATCGTCTGCCTGCGCAGCCCGGAAGCGTACGCCGCCTCGGTGACGAACGTGTACGGACTGGTGAAGCCTGCACGCGCGATGCGCGAGTGGGCGCGCCACTACCGGCGCCTGCTCGCGGTGATCCGCGCGCGCAGGTTGTCCGCGACGTGCGTGGAGTACGACGCGCTGGTCGAACGGCCGGCGGAGGTCGTCGAGGAGCTCGCGACGTTCGTCGGGCGTCCGCTGGACGCACGCTATGTGGCGCCGGCGCTGCGGCGCCAGTACGGGCCGGTGCCGGAGGCGTACCGGGCGTTGTACGAGCGGGTGGCGGAGATCGGAGGGTCGAGGGTCGAGGGTCGAGGGTCGAGATCAGGGCCAGGCGTCAGGGGGCAGGGGTCAAGGGTCAAGGAGAGGGTCGAGAGTTCCTTCGCTTCGCTCAGGCCAGGCTCGTCGAGGGTCGAGACGAAGGGGTATGGCGCACTGGCCGAGCGTTTGGTCGCGCGGCTAAACGATGCGAGAGCGGCGTGGGAATCGGCAGTGAGCATGCCGTCGTTCGAACAGACAGACGAAGTTCGCGGGGCGTGCGAGGCGTACAACGCGCTCCTTACCGAAGCCCAGCGTGAGATCGTGGAGCTCGTGCCGCCAGCGGCGCTGCTGCGCAACTACGAAGCGCTGCGCGGCCGCATCAACCTCGAGCGCATGATCGCGCAGCTGGCGCTGAACGCGGCCTCGAGCGGAGACGGGCGGGCGCGCAGGATGGCCGCGCGAGCCTGGCGGAAGTCTGGACGGAAGCCCGTTACCTTAGTGAGCCAACACGATCGTTCGCACGAATAGCTACCGGGAGGAAGCCGTGGCCGCGGAATACGTGTTCATCGACGAGTGGGATGTGAAGGCGCCGATCGAGGGGGTGTTCAACGCGCTCGCCGATGCGCGCACGTACCCGGACTGGTGGAAGCCCGTCTACATAGACGTGCAAGCCGATGGGCCGCCGGCGGTGGGCGGCGTCTCCAAACAGCACTTCAAGGGCCGGCTGCCGTATGAGCTGCGTCAGACGTCCAGGATCGTGCGGCTGGAGCCGCCGCGCGAGCTGGAGATCGCGGTCGAAGGCGACCTGAAAGGGCGCGGGATCTGGACGTTGACGCCATCGAGTGGCAACGTGCACGTGCGCTTCGATTGGCGGGTGCAGGCCGATCGCGCGCTCCTGCGGCTGCTAACGCCGGTCGCGCGCCCGTTCTTTCGCTGGAACCACAACTGGGCGATCAAGCGGGCGATGGAAGGCCTGGAGGCTTACGCGCGGGAGCAGGGAGCTGGCGAGATGGCTGGCGATCGATAAGGCCCTTCGACAAGCTCAGGGTGGCGGATGAAGGGTGATCGTCGCTGCGGGACTGGCATTTCCTTCGGCAGGTTCTTTGCTGTGCTCGGGATGACACTACTGTTGGGTCCAGCCATCGAGGGCGGCGCGGGCGCGCGCGTAGCGGCCCGGCACGGCAGTCTGCCAGTCGCCCGGCAGCAGGATATCGATCGGTGACTCGCGGTAGAAGCTGCGCCGGTAGTAGAGGATCGCCGTGAGCGGGAACTGCACCTGGCTGGTCGCTTTGTCCATTCGCGAACGCAACGCGTCGATCACTTCGCGCGGGACGGCGCCGGCCGGGTAGCTGTTGCCGAGCAGGACGAGCGAGTCCGTCTCGTCGAGCTGGCCGCCGCGGACCCACTCTTCGCGCGCACGCGCGATGTCGCCCTGAGCAGCGTACAGCTCGCCGAGCGCGGTGCGAGCGGGAGCGAAGTCCGGCTCGTGATCGGTCACTTGTCGAAGCAGAGCAGCCGCTTCGTCGAGCGAGCCCTCTTCGATGAGCGCCTCGGCGAGCGTGACCTTGGCGGTGAGATCGCCGGAGTCCGCGTTGACGCGCTTGCGGCACTCGGTCAGCGCCTCGCTTGGCGTGAGCGGCCCGGCCGGCGCTCCATGGTTGGCCAGGCCGAGCAGCGCGCAGGGGTTGAAGATGATCGCGGAGCTGCTCACGATCTCGTCGAAGTGGACGCGGCGGAAGCTGCTGCCCTGCCAAAACGGTGAGTCGGCGAGACCGAGGTCAAAGAAGAGGGCGTCAGCGTAGGCCTTGATCGCGTCGCTCTGCCAGCCGGTCGATTCGAGCGCCGTGGCGGCGGCGAGCACGACGGACGGGTCGCTGTTGGCATACCGGATGGCGGAGCGCGCTTCGTCGCGCGCGGCTGAGCGCTGGTCGGTGTCGGCGTAGAGGAGCGCGAGGTTGGCGTGACCGATCGCGCTGCGCGGCTCGATCTCCAGGCCACGCTTGAGCTGTGCGACGGCGTCTTCGAGGGCGAGTGTATTGCCGGACTGCAGGTAGTCGCGGGCAAGCACGCTGCCGTACTGGAAGCGGTAGATCGCCAGGTTGGGGTCCAGCTCGACGGCGCGGCGCGCCTGCTCGATCGCGGCCGGCCAGCGATGCGCGTTCGCGTTGTGAAGCGAGTTGCTGTACTCGTAGTGCGCGACATCGAGGCGGCCCCAGGTGATGAGCAGCCCCGCCATCGCGATCGGCACAACAGCGCGGATGGCGAACGTTCCGGCTTGCAGCAGGCCGGAGGTTCCACGTTCGTCTCCTCCGGGCAGCTCGTCGTCCGCTTCGCGGGCAGCCAGCGCCGCGACCGCCCCCAGCGCCGCGAGCATGACGAGGGCCGTCTTCGCCTCGTTGGGCGTGTCGATGAGGCTGTGAACGGAGAAGGCAAACAGGCCAGCCGTTCCGGCGATCAGCGCCAGCTGCGTCGACGGAGACGCGCGCCGGACCCGGCTGAGCGTCATCCAGCCAAACGATCCTCCGAGCAGGAGCATCGCGGCGATACCTGGAAGGCCGGCGTCGATAGCGGTCTGAAAAAAGCCGTTGTGCACGTGGTAGTGGTAGCGCGGGTTCTTGCCGCTGTACTCCGGATAGAGCAGCCCGAAGACATCGGGCCCGGTGCCCAGCAGCGGATGGTCCCGGTAGATCTCGGCGCCCGTGGTGAGCATGTCGCGCCGCGGCGATGCCGATTCGCGGAAGAGCCATTCGGGTCGCGTCTCCCAGCGCGTCGCGACGAGCAGGCCGCCGGCGAGAACCACGACGACGCCCAGGATCGCGGCGACGGCGAGCAGCCAGCCGAAGCGGTGCGAAAGCGCGGACCTGATCGCGTCGACGAAGGCGCGTCCTCCGGGCAGGAAGAGCAGCATCATCGCGATCGCAAGACTGCTGCCGGCGACGGCACCGCACCAGGCGCCGCGCGAGAGCGTGAGGAACAACGCGAGCGCGACGACGGGCAGACCCACCGCGCCGGCTATGCGTATCGCCGGATCGCCGCGCCGGAAGACCGCGGCGACGAAGAACGGCACGCTCGTCGCAAGCGCCATGCCGAGGATGTTGGGATGGTCGCCGACATCGCGGACGCGCGGGACCGTCGGGGGAATGAGATCGCCGAACGAGAGGCTGCCGTTAACGGCTCGCGTCAGACGGAGGTAGTCGAGATAGATCTCGCCGGAGGAGTGCAGCGCCCAGACGGCGGCCGCGATGGCCGCCAGCATGAGGCCGAGCTCAACCTGTCGCCGGCGAAAGAGCTGCCCGTCAGAGAGGACGAAGAAGACCGACGCGGCCATGAGGATGAGCAGCGTATCCTCCAGGCTGA
This sequence comes from Dehalococcoidia bacterium, assembly GCA_044870035.1. GTDB lineage: Bacteria > Chloroflexota > Dehalococcoidia > DSTF01 > RBG-16-68-14 > JBBDXS01. The sequence goes on along the minus strand of JBIOYF010000041.1, from coordinate 4,229 downwards.
CGCGCCAGTCGAGCGATGTCGCCGTCGCGAGGAAGTACGCGGCGATCGCGAAGACGATCGGCGCGTCGAGCGCGCTGCCGCCGGGGAGGCGCCGGCGCACGATCAGCGACGCGAGGTAGGGGACGACGACCACGCCCGTCACGACCTGCAGCAGCAGCGTGGCTCGGAAGACCTGGAGCGCGATGCCCGGCCAGAGCGTGATTAGATAGAAGCCGATCCACGACCCGACGAAGGCAACCGTCGCGAGGGAGAGGAGCGTGCGCTGGAGCGGCCCGAGGCGTTCCAGCCACTCGGGAGCAGCGGGTGGGCTCACGCCGGCTGCTGTCACCGGGTAAGCCGCCGACGAAGCCTTCGTCCAGGGCGGCAGCGACTCGGCCATTCCTCACCCCACGGACACCGCCACAGTCTTGCGCACACCGTAACGAGCACTGGAATGGCGGTCAAACAGCGGTTCGCGTGGTTGGCTATCATGTTTCGTGCGGCCCCACGCGGGCCTGTCCGCCCATGAGCAGATTCCGCGCCATCTTCTACGACGCCGGCCGGACGTTGGTAAAGCCGCGCCCGGAAGCGCGCGACATCTGGGAGTTCCTCTCGGGACAGCTCGGCGTAGATATCGCGCGGACGCAGAAGCTGCCGGACGTCGGCCACTTCTTCTACGCCCGGCTGGGCCAGGACGGACTGGGCGCGTACGATTCCGATGAACGCGCGCGCAGCTTCTGGTCCGAGTACTACGTGCACGCGCTGGGACAAGCGGGCGTAGACATGCCGCGCGAACAGCTGCTCACGGCGGCGAACGCGCTCTACGACTGGTACCAGCGGCCGGAGCAGTGGCAGCCGTACCCCGAAGTACCGGAGACGTTGCGCACCGCGCACGAGCGTGGCTTCGTGCAGGGCGTTGTCTCGGACTGGGGGACGGACCTCGTGTCGCTGCTGCACGCGCACGAGCTGACGCTCTACCTGGACTTTGTTGTGGCGTCGGCCGCCGTCGGCGTGGGGAAGCCGCACCCGGATATCTTCCGCTACGCACTCGACCGCGCCGGCCTTGAGGCGAGCGGCGTGCTGTACGTCGGCGACTCGTACATCTCGGACGTGCTGGGCGCGCGCACGCTGGGCATCACGCCCGTCCTGATCGACCGCGAGGGGAAAGCGCCGCCGGTGGACTGCGTGGTCGTGGAGTCGCTGCTCGACGTTCTCAAGCTGGTCGAAGACTAGTGCTGCTGTACCTGGTCCGGCACGCAGCCGTTGCCGTCCACCCGGAGCGTCCGGCGGAGCAATGGCATCTTTCGCCGGAGGGCCGCGCGGCAGCCGGCGCGCTGGCCGGCGACGACTGCTGGGCGGCGCTCGCGCGCCTGTACAGCAGCCCCGAACCGAAGGCCATCGCGACGGCGCAGCGTATCGCCGCGCACAGCGCGCTGCCGATCACAATCGAGCCCGGCCTTGGCGAGGTAGGCGGCCGCGCCTGGGTGGAGGGCGACTACAAGGACATTGCCCGACGTTACCTGCGCGGTGAGCCGGTCGAGGGTTGGGAGCCGCGCGAAGCGGCAGCGCGTCGCATCTGCGCGTGCATCGAGACCATCGTCTCGCGGCACGGCGAGGCGGACGTCGGCGTCGTCTCGCACGGGCTCGTGCTGACGCTCTACCTGTCCGAGCTGCTCGGCCTGGGCGGCGACGAAAGCGTCGACGTGTGGGGGAGCATCGGTTTTCCGGACTGCGCGGTGGTCGACCTCGGTTCGAAGCGGCTCGAGCGGGGATTTGGAACGCGTCCGCGCCCAGGCTGAATGCCTGGGCTACCGGCTCGCTTCCTATGCGGTGGTCGGGCGATTTGACAGCCACCGGCTCGAAGGGGTAACCAGGGGCGTCCCCGCCCGTTCTTGTAATCGAGGCTCCATATGCGTGCGACTGGCCCTTCGTCGCGACGACACGTAGCTGCCTGGCTGCGGGCGGGCGTCCTCCTCTCGTTCGTCGCCGGGCTGCTCTTCACAGCGCCGGGCGGCGCTTCCGCGGCGGGGAATACGATCACGCAGCCCGACAACGGGGGCCGGTACACGTCGCTCAGGCTGGACGGCTCCGGCTTTCCGGTGGTGAGCCATTACGATCCGGCGCTTCAGGACCTGAAGGTCCTCCACTGCGGCGACGCGACCTGCAGCGGCGGGAACACGATCGCCACGCCCGATCCGACGACGATGACACCTGTGGGTCACACCTCGCTGGCGCTGGCGGGCGACACGCCCGTTGTGACGCACTATGATTCGGGGCCAAGGGACCTAAAGTTGGTGCACTGCGGCAACGCGACCTGCAGCGCGCCGACAGTTCGAACGCTAGACTCCGGCCCGACGGACAACGTCGGTATCTATGCGTCCGTCGCTCTCAACGGCGGCGGCAGCCCGGTCGTCGCGTACTATACGGAACCGTTCGACCTGCTCAAGCTGCTGGTCTGCAGCAACGCAACCTGCAGCACCTACAACGACCAGACCGTCGACGCCACGCCGATTACCGGGCTGTACAACTCGATCGCGCTCGATGCTTCCGGCTTTCCTGTGATCAGCTACTACGACCAGTCGAACTCTAATCTTCGAGTTGTGCACTGCGGGAGCGCGGACTGCTCCTCGGGGAACATGTTCGCGACGCCGGATGGCGCGCTCGGCGACGAAGGGAAGTACACGTCGCTCGCGCTCGATGCGTTGGGCTTTCCCGTCGTGAGCTACTACAACGATACGAACGACGACCTGAAGGTGCTGCACTGCGGAAACGCGACCTGCACGACGGCCAACACAATTACGACGCCGGACTCATCCGGCGACGTCGGCCAGTACAACTCGCTAGCGCTGGACGGCGCGGGCAATCCTGTGGTCAGCTACTACAGTGTGACGGCCACCGCGCTGAAGGTGCTGCATTGCGGCAATGCGACTTGCAGCGCCGGCAACACGATCACGACGCCGGACAGCGCGGGAACGGTCGGACAGTACACGTCGCTGGCGCTGGACGGAGGCGGCAACCCTGTCGTGAGCTACTACGACGCGACGAACGGCAAGCTGAGCGTGCTGCACTGCGGCGACCCGAACTGCTCTCCTCCTCCCACGCCCACACCCACGCCTACCAGCTCGCCGACGCCCGCACCGGTGGGGGGCTTCACGCAGCTGCCGGACGTGGCCGTCACGGGTGGGAGCGTTTTACCTGCGGCTCTGCTGATACTGCTTACGCTCGCCGTCGGCGTTAGCTTAGCCGTGGCGGCCTGGACGTTGCACCGACACAACGCGGCGGGTTAGGGCGCGGCGTGGAGTGGAGGCATCTGCGGGCGTAGCGACAGTTAGTCGAGAGCGGCGTCAACACGCCGCATGCCCTTGGCGATCTTGACGACCACGTCAGCATCGATTCCACTCGACGACAGGATCGCGCGGGTAACGTCCTCTTCCGCCGCTGAGCGGACCATTGGCCCGTCCGCCGCCATGAAGAGCTGAGCGGGCACGTCGCCAAACGGGACATCTCGTTCCGCCTGTGCGAAGCCGTCGGCGGTGCGCGGCGCGATGAGGATGTGTCCCTGGATAATCTGCAGCGTTTGATTGTCATCGAGCGAAAACCAAAGCGTCGATAGGCTGGCGCCATAGTCCGCATGATCAATTGCGGCGCCTTTCGGCAGGAAGCCTGGGCAGTACAGGGGCCAAGGGGATGTCTGCGCCTGCGTCCGATAGATCGGCTCCGTGTTCGCCGCGCAGGTCTCTCGCTTCGATCCCGACCCGCAGGCGGCCGCGGCGACGATTAGCAACGCGAAAAGTAGCGCAGAGGCGGTCCGCCGCACCGGCACCTCCGTGGCTAATCGAGCGGGTTGTGGAAGCAGGTGCGGGCGCCGGTGTGGCAGGCGGGCCCGACGGGGTGGACGCGCACAACAAGCGCGTCGCCATCGCAGTCAGCCGCGATGCTTTCGACGTGGAGGACGTTGCCGGACGTATCGCCCTTGCGCATGAGCTTGCCTTCGGCGCGCGAGAAGCGCCAGACGTGCTTCGTCTCGCGCGTTTTCTCCAGCGCTTCGTCGTTCATGTAGAAGAGCGTCAGAACTTCGCCGGAGTCGGCGTCCTGAATGATGGCCGGAAGCAGGCCCTGCATCTTCTTGAAGTCCAGCTGGAAGCCGTTGTCAGCCATGTCGCCTCATTCTACAGCCGGACGGGGATGCCGCGCGCGGCCAGGTACTCTTTCGTCTCGTGGATGCTGTAGGTACCGAAGTGGAAGATGCT
>JBIOYF010000040.1:0-10323 GCA_044870035.1 Dehalococcoidia bacterium | reverse complement strand
CGTAAGAAGCAGAAGCCCGCCCGAAGTGGCGGTACTTCTCCGAACTGGCTGAGCGATCCCAGGTTCGGACACCAGCTGGGAACAGTCACGATCCTGCTTTTAGTGCGCTATTTGTTACCGAGTAGGTGGTTGCGGCACCAGTCGGTCTCCAGCCGCTGTTGCGTTTGTGCTATACTTGTTATGTCAGCTAGCACACTTCAGGTGCTACGTCCAAGCTGACGTTCCAAAAGCGACGACGGCTTTGTCAAGCGGGAGGCCAGGCTGGCGCCAGTAGAAAGGTACGCCATGCCTGATCCGGACTCCGTGGAACGAGATGACCCAAGGAAGATGCGCGACTCCTACGTGCAGCTCGGCCTAGAGCCGGGGGCAACGATGCACGAGATCGAGGCGGCTTACTGGCAGTTCGCCCGCGAGCTGAGAGGGCAAGGCGCCATGGCGCCGTACAACTACGCGTACGAGGCGCTGGTCCATGGCGCGAGGACTCGCGCGAAGGAGGCAGGCCCGGAACCGGCCGTACCACAAGAGGCCGTACAGGAGCAGGCCACGCTGGTGGTGCGTCCGCCTTCCAAGTTTGGCTGGCCCGATAACTAGCTGTCTCAGCGAGCGAGCCGCCGCCCGGAGGGCAGTCGCGGCTCGCGCCCTCCAACGACACAGCCTGACGTTCGACGCGCTGGCGCTTGGCATGATCGCGTGCACAGGCGCAGTCCCGCGGCGTATGATCTAGCTATGCCGACAATCTATGGGGATGTCACGCCAGGGATCGGAGAGTTCGAATGATGTTCTTCAAGCGCTTGTTCAGCCGCAAAGAGAAACCGGCCGACGAGCATCCGCGTGGCCTTGCGACGCAACAAACGCAGGCCGAGCAAGACGCAACGCGCAAGCACATGGAATCGGACCTGGCCGCCGACCGAGAGCACCGTGGCGCGACCGACGTACGTCCCGGCGAAGAGCCTCCCGCGCAAGGCTCCGGGCACGGTCCAAACGGCTAAGACCGATCATCGTTTGTCTATGCGGGTTGCCGTTTTACCGCAGATGTCGGCGTTATCGATCAGGGGGTCCGTGTCGTCGCCCAACCGGGGATGAGTACAGGTGATGGAGTCTTCGCGGATGGTTCGACGCTCGATGGTCGCGTGCCCATCCGGGCAGATGTAGCGGGATGTGGACGTCTTCATGATGTCGAGTATAGCCAGGCTGCATCCTTGGTCGGGCGTGCGCGACGACGCCGGCTCCCAACCCGGTGATCCCCGCGGACAGCCACTGCTAGGTGCGGCGCGGTTGGTGGGCGATGCAGGACTCGAACCTGCGACCTTCTGTGTGTAAAACAGACGCTCTAGCCAGCTGAGCTAATCGCCCTCGGGTTCCTCTGGCGTTCCAGCCTGCGCAGGCACGAACTGCATCGACAGCGAATTCACGCAGTGACGCGTGTTCTTCGACGTCAGACGCTCTCCCAGGAAGACGTGGCCCAGATGTCCGCCACAGCTCTCGCAGGCGATCTCAATGCGCTGGCCGTCCGAGTCGGGCAGGCGCCTAATGGCGCCCGGGATCTCGTCATCAAACGCCGGCCAGCCGCAGCGGGCATCGAACTTGTCGTCAGAACGATAGAGCGGCGCGTTGCAGCGCCGGCAAAGATACGTTCCCGACTCGAAGAAATCTTCGTACTTCCCGCTGAACGGCGGCTCCGTGTCCTTGTATTCGATGACCTGGCGCTCGTGCGGCGTCAGCTCGTTGTACTGCTTGGTCCCCATGGGGTCATTGAAGCAAGCGCCTCGCGCGCGGGTCAACTCATGGCGTTCGTTCGGCTACCACCAGCAGCGCTTCGCCGAACCGCACTGGAATGAACGGCACCGTCGTGACCGTCTGCAGGATCGCCGGCCAGCCGAACAACAGCAGCTGCAGCTTCGCCGGTAGGAGTGGCACGTACGGCACGTCCCACAGTCCGTCGCCGAACGCGCGCCGGACGCGGTAGCCGGCCGCGGTCAGCAGCGCGGTCCACTCCTTCGGCGGCTTCAGCGCGATGTGCGTCGGATCGGTGTTCGCGTACCAGCGCGCGCCCTTCTTGCGCGCGAAGGGCGCCTCCGTGTTCGGCGTCGCCAGCACGATCAGGCCGCCGGGCTTCGTCATGCGCGCGCACAACTTGAGCACCGCCGCCGGGTCCTCCAGGTGCTCGACGACGTGGAAGGCGGCGATCACGTCGAACGGGCCGGGGAGCGACGCGATCTCCTCGGCCGTGGCCACGCGCAGATCGGACTTGGGCGTGTTCTTCTTCGCCTCGCCGATCGCATATTCCGAAACGTCGATACCGTAGGTGTCAAAGTCGTCTTCGAGCCGCGCCAGCACGTGGCCCAGCCCGCAGCCTATCTCCAGCAGGCGCCCCGACTTGCGATAGCGGCGAATCAGCGCGGCGTAGAACCGGCGCGCCCACCAATACTGGTCCAGCCGGCCACCGTAGCCTCCGTAGAACGACTCGCCGTACATATGCCCGGCCATACGCCCGAGTATACTGGCTGGGACTGGCTGTAACAGGCCCCGGCCGGACAGCCTTAGATGAGTAGAGCTGCCTTCGGGGCGGCGTTCCGCAATCATCATGGGTCATCTGCGCTGGGTCGTCGGCATCATCATCAGCGCGATCGCGCTCTACATCGCGTTCGTCGGAGTCGACTGGCCGGCGGTCGGCGACGCGCTCGGCGCGGCGAACTACTGGCTGCTGCTCGCCGCGCTGCCCATGCTCTTCATCTATATCGTGATGCGCGCCCAACGCTGGCGCCTGCTCTTCTACCCGGACACGCACATCAGCCTGTTCTCCGCCTTCGGCGCGCTCAACATCGGCTACATGGCCGGCGCGGTCCTACCGCTCCAGCTCGGCGAACTGGCGCGCGTCTACGTCCTGAGCGACCGGGAGAAGCTGCCCACCGGGCGCGTGCTCTCAACCGTCTTTGTCGAACGGCTGCTCGACGTCTTCGCGCTGCTCGCGATCCTCGCCGTGCTCGTCCCATTCGTCGACCTGCCGGAGGCGGCGGCTGTGACCGCTCTTGTCATCCTCGCCGGCTTCGTCGTGTTCGCCGCGCTTGTCGTCGTCGCCGTGCTCGACCGGCCGCGGGTGGAGCGCTGGTGGCTACGCCTGATGCGGCTCGTCCCGGAACGCTTCCGCCACCAGGGCGAACGTCTCGGCCACTCCCTGCTCGATGGGCTGTCCGCGCTATCGAACGCGCGTGTGTTGTTTTTGGCGTCGTTCTGGACGATCGCTTCGTGGATGACCTCGTCCTTCGTCATCTACCTGGTGCTGCGCGCCTTCTCCCTCGACGTGCCGTTCGCGGCCGCGCCGTTCCTCCTGATCGCCACGACGTTCGGCTTCTTCGTGCCGTCGTCGCCCGGCGCGATCGGAGTCTATCACGCGATCGTGATCCGCTCGCTCACCACGGTCTTTTCCGTCCCGCACGACGCAGCGGCCTCGTACGCGCTGGTCGTCCACGCGCTCTATCTCATCCCGCCGACCATCGTCGGCGCGCTCTTCTTCTGGTGGTACCACCTGAGCCTGCGGCGCATCGGCTCTCTGCCCGAGGAGCTGGACCTGACCGACGAGCAGCCGCTCGAGCTGGGCATGGCGCCGGATAGCCAGCCGGCGCCATGATCGACGCCTCGAGCGATCTGTCATACTGACGCGGGCCCCACCCGATCCGATGCGCATCCTCAGCACGCTGACCTACTACACGCCGCACATCAGCGGCCTTACCGTCTACGCGCGCCGTGTCCTGCAACGGCTGGCCCAGCGCGGACACGACGTCACCGTGCTCACGTCGCGCTTCAGCAGCGCGCTGCGGCGTCGCGAAGTGATCGACGGCGTCAGCGTCGTCCGATCGTCCGTGCTGTTTCAAGTCAGCAAGGGCGCCTTCGCGCCGCTCTTCCTCTGGGACGCCGCCCGCCTGATCAGCAGGCACGACATTGTCTACTTGCACCTACCTCAGTTCGAAGCGAGCGGCGTGGCGCTGCTGGCCAAATCGCTGCGCAAGCCGGTGGTCACGTCCTACCAGTGCGACATCGAGCTGCCACCAGGAGTCGTCCGGACGGTCTTCACGCCGGCCATTCGCGCGTCGCACTACATCGCCGGCAAGCTCTCCGATCGAGTCGTCGTCATCTCGGACGACTACGGCCGGACGGCGCGCCTCCCAAAGCACTTCCATCAGAAGGTCGTCTCGGTGCACCCGCCGATCGAGCTCGCTGAGGCGTCCGAGGGCGCAGCGGAGTTTCGCGCGCGCCACGGGCTCGGCACCGGCCCGCTCGTCGGCTTCGTTGGGCGCTACGCGGAGGAGAAGGGCCTCGACTATCTGCTGGCAGCAGTGCCGCTGGTCCAGCAGGAGCTGCCCGACGTCCGCTTCGTGCTCGCGGGCCCGACAGACTCCGTCCCGGGCGAGACCGTCCACGAGCGCCTGCAGCCGCAGATCGACGCGCTCGGATCACGCGTCGTCCATCTGGGCCTGCTCAGCGACGCCGAGCTGGCCTCCTTCTACCACGCCATCGACCTGCTGGCGCTGCCGAGCACCAACTCCACCGAGTCGTTCGGCATGACGCAGGCGGAGGCGATGATCGCCGGCACGCCCGTCGTCGCGAGCGACATCTCCGGCGTGCGCGAGGCGGTGCGCGTCACAGGGATGGGGCAGCTCGTGCCGCCACGGGACGCTACGGCGCTTGCGCGTGCAATTGTGTCCGTCCTGCGCGAGCCGCAGCCCTACCTGCGGCCCTCCACGGAGATACGCCGCCTCTTCGACCCGGACGGCACGGCCGCATTCTACGAGCAGCTCTTCGCGGACCTGACGGGGCGCCCCGCAGCCGTCGCCCATCCGGAAGTCGAAGCCAGCGAGTCCGCGCCGGAAGACCCTGCCGCCGAACGCGAGTCCATTGGGCGCTAGGGAAATCCCTGCTTGCCCCAACGAGGCGTCCCGTTACAGTAGATACCGTATGCATGCGCTGCTTGTAGCTTCTGCGCGGCGCCCCGAAGGGCCGGTCATGCTCGTCCGCGGCCTATGACGCAGCAGTTCGAGCCGGCCCCTTCACTTCCTGTTCATCCGACGACCGCCGAGCCCTCGACGGGCTCAACTCTGCGCGACCGCCTGCGCGACTCCCGAATGCGGCTCGCGATAACGTTCGCCATCTTCCTGGGCATCAACCTCATCCTCCTGGCCCTCTACCTCTGGAGCCGCGGCGGCCAGACCGTACACGTACAGGTTGTCGCGAGCGGCGACGAGTTCACGGCGTTCGTCGATGGTAAGAGGATGGCCATTGCGCGCTTCGATGGCGTAGAACAGGGCGGCATCGAAGTCTCCCTGGGCGCAACCGACGAGCTGCCAAGCCTCCCCAAGCCTCGCGGTCTCGATTCCATACGCGTCACCGACCTGTCTAACGGAACCGTTCTGTTCGAAGATGATTTCTCGGACGGTCCGGCGCCGGAGTGGAAGGCGGATACGCAGAACTACACCTTGAACGACGGCGTCCTTGGCACGCAGCTGGAGAACAGGCTCTCGCTCTCCGACCGGCCGTGGACCAACTACGTCGTGGACATGACGTTCCGGAATCCATCCGCCGCTGCGCTCAAGGTGCGGGCTGCCGCGGACGGCTCCGGGGTGGAGTACGGCTTCCGGCCGCTGCGCCACTACGACAATGGCCTCACGCGGGTCGAGGCCGGGCGCGCCGCGCAGTTTGTCGTCGGGCCGCCCATCGAGCTAGACCGTTTCGGCACCGTGCAGTCGTTGCTAGCGATGGCGTTGCGGACATATCCGTACATCTTCCCGCTCCTGGCCGCGGGCTTCATCATCGTCGCGGCGCTCCAGTTCGCCGGGCCGGTGCGCCTACCGGCGAGCGTCCAGCAGAGCCTGGTCGACGCGCCCTGGTTCGCCGCCGCAGGACTCGCCGCGTTCGGCCTGATCGTCACCGCCTTTATCAACTACTCATACAGCGATCACATGCCGCACGTGCCGGACGAGCTTGCCTACATCTTCCAAGCGAAGCTCCTGTCAGGCTTTCACCTCACTGCGCCCATCCCGCCCGTGGCTGAAGTGTTCGATTACTTCTATCCGCCGTTCATCATCGTCTACCGCGGCCACTGGATGGGCGTCTACCCGTTCGGACATCCGCTCATGCTGGCGATAGGCGCGAAGATCGGCGCGACCTGGCTGGTGCCGGCAGCGCTCGGCGCGGCCACCGTACTGCTCATCTTCGCGATCGGGCGCAAGGTATACAGCGCCCGCGTTGGATTGCTGGCGGCGCTGCTCTTCGTCACGTCGCCGTTCTATCTCATGACGGCCAGCAACTTCATGAGCCACAACACGGCTGCGTTCTACTTCGTTGCGTCGTTGTTCTGCATCGTCATCGCAGACCGGAGGCCGTTCACGTACGGAATCCTGGGCGGGCTGATGTTCGGGCTGTTCTTCAACACCCAGCAGCTCTCCGCAGTGGCGCTGATCGCGCCTGTCGGGTTGCTGCTCCTGAGCAACGGCTATCCGCGCGGGCAGCGGCTTTTCACCGCCCGCCACATCGCCGGCTTCCTGATCGGCGGCGCCGTGATGCTGGGCCTCTACTTCCTCTACAACCACGCTATGACCGGCGATGCGACGAAGAGCGGGCTCGCGCTCGGCAGCAATCCCGCCAAGTTCGTCGGGTTCGGCGGCGAGAACAGCGCCAGTCAGGGCATCCAGAACCAGCAGGTCCAGCTGGCGTTCCTCCTGCTCATCCTGAACGGCTGGCCGCTCTACATCGGGCTGATGTTCGTCGTGTTGCCTTTCGTCCTGGCGACGCGTCATCGCTGGGACTGGTTCCTGCTTATCTCGGCCGTCGTCGCGATGGGCGTCTACGTCCTCTACATAGGCCACGGCATCATGCACGGCCCGCGCTACTGGTACGTGGTCAGCCCGCTGCTGGCGCTCCTGACGGCTCGCGGCGCGGACCGCGCGGCCGAGGTGCTCTCGATCGGCGCGGCCGAGGTCAGGCGCAGGATCACCGGAGCGGACCTGCGACCGCAGTGGGCCGGCGTCATCGTCGTCTATGCGGTCGTGCTCGCGTTGGCCGGCAGCGCGATCTACGGATGGCTGCTCGGCCGCCAGACAAGCTGGACGGACGACTTCGTCCCGAACAAGGCGATCGCCCTGCGTAGTTTCAACGGCGTCGACGACCGTCTCGTGCAGCTGGTCGACGACCAGGATCTGCACGACGCGCTCGTCCTCGTGCAGGGAGACTGCTCAACCTGGCAGTGCTACGGCAGCGTCTTCTGGCTCAACAACCCGACGCTGGACGGCGATGTCGTGTTCGCCCGGGACCTGCCGGAACACCGCGCGGAGCTCTTCGCCGCCTACCCGGACCGCTACGTCTACTTCGCAGGCTTCGGGCCGCTCTCAATCTCCCCGTACGGCCGGACAGGCCCGATTGTGGACGAGACCGGCGCGCCGACGGCCCCGCGCGCCCGCGATATTCACCTACCCACGCCCACGGCCACGGCTGCACCGGTGGTCCCAAATCCGGAAGAGCGCGACCAACAGCGCGTCAACGACTTGAACACGATCGCCGGCGCGCTGCAGGACTACTACGCCATTCACGGCGCCTACCCGCTGGCGGAAGGACTGCAGAGCTTCTGCCGCTACCAGGAGCTGGACGCCGGCTGCCAGGTGAGCGAAGTGCTGGAGGCCCTTCCGCGCGACCCGGACCCGGAGCGGCCGTACTACTACGTCTCGAACGGCCGCTCGTTCAAGCTATGGGCACAGACCGACAACCCTGCGCCTCCGTCCGATTGCCCGGAGGCCGAGCCCAAGCCCAACTTCGACCCCGAGCACGCCTACTGCGTGCAGGGGAGCCCGCCCACCAGCGGCTAGCCGCGCGCGAGCTTGATCAGCGTCCGGCCGACTCTCGCCAGGCTGTGCAGATTGTGCACGGGCAGGAACTCATCGATCGATGGCAGCGCCGCGGCCATGCCGTGGGCAACGGGCCGGTAGTCGGAACCGCCCAGCAGCGGGTTCAGCCAGATCACCCGATAGCAGCGGCGCTTTAGCATTTGCATCTCGCGCGCCAGCTCCGCAGTGTCCCCGCGGTCCCAGCCGTCGCTGATGATCACCACCACAGTGCGCGGGCCGATGCGCTGCTTCGCGTGGCGGCGGTTGAACTCCGCCAGGCAGGCGCCGATGCGCGTCCCGCCGGACCAGCCCAGCACCTGCTTCGCCACCTTGGCGAGCGCTTCGTCGAACGAACGCGCGCGCAGCATCGGCGTCACTTCGAAGAGGCGAGTGCTGAACACGAACGTACTCACGCCGCGCAGCTCGTTTTGCAGGCCGTAGAGGAACTGCACCAAGAAGCGCGAGTAGACGTCCATCGAGCCGCTCACGTCGCAGAGGAGCAGCACGTTCAGCCGGCGCACGCGTCGCCTTCGATGCATCAGGCGGAGCACCTCGCCGCCGCGGCGTGCGGCCAGCCGCAAGCTACGCCGCAGATCGACTTCTGGGCCGCTGCGCGCCTGGCGCCGGCGTCGCGTCGTCGCCGTAGCGAGCTTGGGCGCGAGCCGACGCAAGTAGCGACGCGCCTCGCGCAGCTCGTCGTCGCGGAACGTCGCGAAGTCTTTCCGCAGCAGCGCATCGTCCGCGCTGTAGCTCTGCGGCGGAGCCTCACCCTTCGCGACGGCGCCGGCTTCGCCGCGCGCGTACGCCGCATCGACCAGCTCCGCCGTTCCCAGCCGCGTTTCGCCGCCGGCCAACCGAGGCGGCTGTGGCCGGCGCGGCTCCGCCTCGTCCCGCGGCAGGCGCCAGAACTGATCGAACAGCGCGTCGAACACCACGCGGTCGTCCGCGCGTGTGAGAAAGCTGGCCGCCAGCGCGGACCGAACGTCGTAGCGCACGCCGACGTCGATCGCGAGCAGCGTCTGCGCAGCCGTGAGCAGTTGCGTCGTCGTCACGTCCAGCTCCCCTGACTTGAGCAGCGCGGCGAACTGCACCAGGTTCGCGCCGAGCGCGCCCCGGCGCGCCTCGAGCTGCGAGATGAGCTGGCGGAAGGTATCGCTGTCAGGCTGGTGTTGCATGCCTACAGCCGGAGGCTAAAGCTGAGTGAGTCCTGGGTCATGCCGTTCGCTATGTAGAAGCGGTGGGCGTCCTTGCGACCGTTGAAAGAGTTGAGCTGGATGTGCGTGCAGCCCTGCGCGCGGGCCCAGTCCGCCGCGGCCTCCAGCAGTGCCTTGCCGACGCCGCGGCTACGCTGCGACGGAAGCACGACGAAGTCTTCCAGCCAGCAGCGCAGGCCGTAGCGGATCATGAGGAAGTCCACGTAGAGCGCGAGCATGCCAACGACATTACTGCCGTCAACGGCGAGCAGGATATCCGACCGCTCGCCGCCGATGGTGCGCTGGACCGCCTCGCGCGCGCTCTCGACGTTGTAGCGCGGCGGCTTGGCGCCGGGTGGGGCGAACAGCTCCGGGATGAGCGCCAGCACCTCGGCCTCGTCATCGAAGCGGGCAGGGCGGATCGAGACACTGCTCACGAATTGTCACCCCGAGCGAAGCGAGGGGTCTGACCCCAGTCCGGCGGCCGGTCTAGATCGTCCCAGTCCTGCGTCAGATCGCGCCAGTATGGATTCATAGCCCGAATGATGTCTAGCTTCTTACTTCTGCGCCAAGCCTCAATCTGCTTTTCTCTGGCTATCGCATCTCGTACGTCAGGATACGACTCGTAGTAGACAAGCCGAACCGATGTTGGATCTGCTAGTAAACCCTTCATAGAGCTCTTCCTTGTGTTCATATGCTCGCCGCATGAGATCGTTCGTCACACCCGTGTAGAGCGTGCCCGATTCGTTGCACAATATGTAGACGTAATACTCGCGCATGTCTACAAGGGTCAGATTCCTCGCTTCGCTCGGAATGACAATCCTAGCTGGTCTCCAACCACGCGTTGAACTTCGCCGGGCGCTTCTCGCGGAAGGCCGCGATGCCCTCGCGCGCGTCCGGGTGGTGATCGCTGATCGCGGTCTTCGCGGCGATCTCGTCCAGCGCGTGCCCGAACGTCAGCTCGGCGGCGTTGTAGATCGAGCGCTTCAGCAGCCGCATCGCCACCTGCGGCCCGTTGGCCAGCTCACGCGCGAGCGCCATCGTTCGCTCCATCAACTGGTCCGGCGCGACGGCTTCGTGCACGAGCCCCAGCTCGAACGCCTCCTGTCCAGAGACGATACGGTTGCGCATCAGAAAGTCGAGCGTCTTCGCCACGCCGATGAGCTGCACGAGCAGGTACTGGCCACCCTCGTCCGGCATCAGCGCGAAGCGTAGCGTGCCGCTGCCCAGCCGCGCGTCCGTCGCGGCGATGCGGAAGT
>JBIOYF010000039.1:0-3792 GCA_044870035.1 Dehalococcoidia bacterium | reverse complement strand
GGCCGTTAGCCCAGCTCCACGTCCGCGTGGTGGCCGCTGTCGTGCGGCTCCAGGTGGATCGTCACGACCGCGCCGGGCAGCCGCGACTGGATCGCCGCCTCCAGCTCATCCGCGATCGTATGCGCCGTCGCCACCGTCTGCCCCGGGTCGACCGCTACGTGGAAGTCGATGTAACGCTGTCGCCCCGCCTTGCGTGTGCGCAGTCCGTGGTGGCTGCGGACGGCATCGTTGCCCCGGAGACAGTCCTCGATCAGCTCCTCTTCGCTTCGAGGCAGCCGCACATCCATGATCTCGCTCAGCGCTTCGATGAAGACGTTGCCCGCCGTCCAGAGCAGGTACACGGCCAGCACGAGCGCCATGATCGGGTCGAAGATCGCGTTGTCCGTGACCGCCACCAGCGCAAGCGCGGCGATGACCGCGGCGGCCTGCACGACGTTCGTCCAGAGATGGCGCGTGTCCGCCCGCAGCGCCATCGATCCGGTGATCTTCGCCGCGCGGCCCACGTAGAGAACGACCCCCACGTTCACCACGGCCGTGATCGCCAGCGCGATCAGCCCCGGCGTTGCTTCGATGGTGTGATCGACTGTGATGCGATGGACCGCCTGCGCGATGATGTAGCCGGCGCCGCCCGCGATCAGCAACGCCTGGCCCGCCGCGGCAACGCTCTCCGCCTTGCCGTGCCCGTAGGGATGCTCCTCGTCCGCAGGCTGGCTGGCCAGCCGGATGCTGAGAAACGCGAAGGTCGACGCGACGGCGTCCTGTGCGCTGTCGATGCCGTCGGAGAGCACGGCGATACTGCCCGTCATGAGCCCCACAACCAGCTTCAGCACCATCAGCGTCACGTTCGAAGTAAAAGAAAGCGCCGCCGCCCGCGAAGCGAGGTCGCCCCGGAAGCTCAAGAAGCGGTCGCCGGTCGAAACGGCCATCGGCGCTAGGGTGGCGCTTCGCCGGCCGGCTCGGTCGCCAGCGCCGGCGCGGGCGAGAGTGCCTCGTCGCGCAGGCGTCCTTCCTCGGCCAGGCGGCGGCTCAGGATTCCGAACGCGATCAGCCCGACGATCACGCCGAACCACAAGGTCCCGATACGGATGATCAGCGTCGCGACCGCGGCCGAGCTCTTGCTCATGTGCAGCAGCGTCTGACAGAGCGCCTGGATGCTGCCCTCCGCGACGCCGAGGCCGCCGGGCGTGAACAGCACCGCGCTCGCCAGCGTGGCGATCGGCAGGATGAACGCCGCGTGCAGTAGCAAGTCGCCGCCCTGATCTACGCCCAGTCCGGCCAGCGTGAAGTAGAAGCCGAGCACCTCGAAGAACCACGAGGCGGTGCTCAGCAGCCCCATCTCGAACGTCGCCCGCGGGGAGAGCAGCACATAGCTGGACTCGTAGAACTCCTCGAACTGCGGCACGAAGCGCTTCAACACCGGCACGCGGTGCCCGAACGCCAGCAGCGCGCGCGCCGTCGGCCGGTGGCGCGCAATGAACATGATCGCTACGAGGCCGACCGCAACGATGATGAAGATCTGCCACAGATCGCCGAAGACGAAGATGCCCGCCGCCGCGATGATCAGCAGCGCGATGCTGTCCGTGAAACGTTCCGCGATCAGGATGGGCGCGGACCGGGCGACCGGCGTGCCGTGCACCTCGCGCAGCAGATAGCTCTTCAGCCACTCGCCCACCTTGCCGGGCGTGATCACCATCCCCAGGCCCGAGAAGAAGACCAGGAAGCTATCCCGCTTCGAGAGGCCGCGCACGCCGATCAGACGCAGATAGTACTCCCACTTCACGAAGCGGAAGACGTAGTTCATGGAGGTGAGGGCAAAGATGAGCGGCAGGAGCGCCCAGTTGAACTCGCTCAGGCTGTGCAGGACGTCGCTGATATCGGCGTAGATGGAGAGCCCGGCGAAGACCACGACCCCCAGGAGGAGCGAGAGGAGGAGCTTGCCGCGCAGGTTCTGCAGATTCACGTTCTCCCCAATCATATACCGGTGCCGGCCGGGACGTAACACTCCGAATCTGGGGCTTGCGCCGGACTATGCTATGCTGATGCTGTAGGTACTTCGCAAATGCAGGCCACTCGCCAGCAAATCCTCGATTATCTCCGGCGCAACAGCAGGGCGACCGTTAAGGAGCTCGACGCTCACCTGGGTCTCACATCGACCGGCGTGCGCCAGCACCTGACGGTGCTCGAACGCGAAGGGCTTGTCGAGGCGCACGAGGAGCGCGGCCACGTTGGCCGCCCGGCGCTGGTCTACCAGCTCAGCGACAAGGGCGACGCGCTCTACCCGAAGAAGTACGACCAGCTCGCCAACATCCTGCTCGAAGAGGTGCGCGAGGTCGCCGGCGCGCAGGCGCTCCAGACGCTGCTCCGGCGGGTAGCGTTGCGCTTCGCGCAGCCCTACAGCGAGCGGCTCGAGGGCAAGTCGCTGCCGGAGCGCGTGAACGAGGCGGCGCGCATCATTAACGAGCGTGGCTCAGAGGCCGATTGCGTCAAGGACGGCGACGACTGGCTGATCCACCAGTACACCTGTCCGTTCCCGCAGGTCGCGCGCCAGAACAGCTGTATCTGCGCGGCCGACGTCGAGTTCGTCCGGCAGCTCGTTGGCTCGGACGCGCGTCTTTCGACCAGCCTGCTGCGCGGCGACCGCGCCTGCACCTATCGCATCCGGCCCGGCAAGGCCTTCGCGGGCCGGACTAGCTGACCCACGCGTTCAGCGCGAACCCCAGCGACCACAACGTCCCGAACAGCATGTGCACGGCCGCCGTGCCGCCCAGCACGCGGTTCAGCGAGCGCGGCGTCTCGCTGCGCGGCAGCAGCGCGAGCATGCGCAACGCCGGTACCAGCGCGAGCAGCCCGATCAGCGTCGAGAGCGGCGCGGCGCGCGTGACGACGAGCGCCGCAACAGCGATAAACGCCCCGAGCACCAGCGCGATCAGCTCGTAGTCCGCGACCGGCCGCCCCGCCAGCGAGGCGAGTGTGCGCTTCCGGTTCGCGCGGTCGTCCTGGATATCGCGCAGGTTGTTCGCGTGCAGGATCGCGGCCGTCAGCAAACCGACCGGCACCGACGCCAGGAACGCATCGAGCGTGAAGTGTTCCACCTGCACGTACGCCGCGCCCATCACGATGATCACGCCCATGAAGACGAAGACCGTCACCTCGCCCAGCGCGCGATACGCCAGCTTCAGCGGTGGCGCCGTGTAGCCGTAGCCAGCCAGCACGCTCGCGACGCCGAGCACCAGCACGGGCCAGCCGGTGAGCGCCGTGATCACGAGACCGATCGCCGCGCCGAGCGCGAACATCGCGAACCCGCCGGTCAGCACCGCTCGCGGCGTCAGCAGGCCGGACTGGATCACGCCGCTCGGGCCGAGCGAGCCGGCCGTGTCCGTGCCCAGCTGGTGGTCGAAGTAGTCGTTCACTAGGTTTGTGCCACCCTGGAGCGCCATGGCCCCGAGCAGCGCGAGCACGAAGAGCGCCGGCCGGAACGCGTCGTCCGCCACGACGGCCGTCCCCGCCAGCACGGGAATCACCGACGCCGTGAACGACACGGGTCGCAGCGCCATCAGCCAGAGTCGCAGGAAGCGCATATCCAGTCGAATGCTAGGAAGCGCCGGTACCGGCGTCAAGGAAAACCGGAGGACGCCTAGGGACCGGACGGGCAGAATCGACTCCGTGATATACTTCGAGCGCGTTGCAGTACCTCGAAGCCCTCCGGCTCCTCCAAGCACGCGATGACTGGGAGCGCAGCGGCTCCCCCGCCGACGCTGAGCGCTGGGACCTGCGCCGCATGCGCTCGCTCCT
>JBIOYF010000038.1:0-3851 GCA_044870035.1 Dehalococcoidia bacterium | reverse complement strand
GGAGTATCTCCTGCACTACGCGGAGGCGCAGCCCTGGGACTGGATCAAGCGCAACGTCCTTCAGGACGCCTGGCGCTTCTGATCTCGTTTGTGGACAGGCGGAATGTATCCGCCTCAGGCGGAGCCTACCGTCTTCCGCCGCAGCCGGTCCGCCATCAGCTCGCCGATCATCACGCACCGGCCCATTTGTCATCCTGAGCCGAGCGGGGTGGTGAAAGAGAAGGCGGCAGCGGGGCGGAGGGCGAAGGATCTTTCAACTCGTCCGCCGCATACGGTCCGCCATCAGCTCGCCGATCATCACGCACGTCAGATGCGTGTTCGCCCGCGGCACGGCCGGCATGATCGACGCGTCGATCACGCGCAACGACTCCGCCCCCAGGAGCCGGCACGCCGGATCGACCACCGAGCGCGGGTCGCCCGGCGCGCCCATCCGGCACGTCCCGACGATATGCTGCGCGTCGAACGCTTCTGCCAGCAGCCACTCGTCGGTCTCCGCATCCGTCCAGGGATCGAGCGCGTTCTTGCGGTTCGACTGTCCGGTGCTCAGTGTCACGACGCGATGGGCGATCGCCGTCAGCGCCGGCTGGCGCGCCAGCTCGAAGAGGCGGCGCGCGCCGTCGCGCAGGCGCGCTAGGTCGCGCTCGTCGGACAGCATGCGCTCTTCGATCTGCGGGTCGATCTCCGGATCGGCGCTCGTGATGCGCAACCAGCCGTGCGAGAAGCACTGGTTCGCCCAGACGCCGATCATGCCGATCGAGGGCCGGTTCAGGATCAGGTTCGTCGCGACCAGCATCATGTCGTTCTCTTGCGTATCGAACAGCCCGCTCGAGTAGCGCACGCAGACGTTCGTGTGGCGATGGTCCGGCGTCGCCACCTGACAGTCCTCGCGCAGGTAGAGCAGCACGTCGACGACCGGGTGGTCCTGCAGGTTCTCGCCCACCGGCGCATCGATCAGCGGCTCGATACCCAGCGAACGCAGGTGGTCCGCCGGGCCGATGCCCGATCGCTGCAGGATCGCCGGCGTATGGACCGCCCCGGCCGAAAGGATGATCTCGTTCGCGGCGAACGTCTGCCACTCGCCGTCGACGCGGGCGCGCACGCCCGTCGCGCGCCGGCCGGCGAACTCGACGCGGTCGACCAGCGCGTCGCCGCGGATCTCCAGGTTTGAGCGATCGCGCGCCGGCTCGAGATACGCGTCGTTCGTCGAGACGCGCACGTCGTTGCGATTATTGATCGCGTAGGGCGAGACGCCCGTCCCCGCCGGTGCGTTGTGGTCATCGCACCACCCGTAGCCCAGTGCCTGCGCGGCCTCCGCCAGCGCCCGGTCGACCGGCCCCCAGCACTCCGGCGGCGCGCGGTAGATCGGGATCGGCCCGCCGCGGCCGTGGTAGGGCTTATCGCCGAACCGCTCGTCGTTCTCCAGCTTGCAGAAGTAGGGCAGCACGTCCGCCCCCGACCAGCCCACCATGCCCCACAGGTCGAAGTCGCTCAGCGGCGGCCGGATCGCGATCTGCCCGTTGATCGCCGAAGAGCCGCCCAGACCGCGGCCGCGCCAGAACAGGCGCGGCTCCTGCACCTCCGTGCGCCGCGCCGTCAGCTGCGTCCAGGAGAACTTCGGATGCGTGATCATCAGCCCGGGGTTGGGGATACGCATCTCGTGCGGCGCGTCCGCCGAACGGTAGTCCGGCCCCGCCTCGAGCAGCAGCACGCGGCACGCCGCGTCCTCCGTCAGCCGCGCCGCCAGCGTCGCCCCGGACGATCCCGCCCCGACGATGATGTAGTCGTACGCCACGGGCACTACTATACCCTTACGACGGCCTATCCGTTATGAGCCTGCCCTGAGCCTGCCGAAGGGTTCGACAGTCCGATGACAGGAACGGTAGTTGACCCCCAAAGCAGTAGCCCAGGCATTCAGCCTGGGCTACTGAACCATTCGCGTGGCGGGGTCCTGACCCCTGCCCCTTTTCTACAGCGCCTCGATGATCGTCGAGATGCCCATGCCGGCGCCGATGCACTGCGTCGCCAGGCCGTACTTGCCGCCCGAGCGCCGCAGCTCCTTCGCCACGGTTGTCACCAGGCGAGCGCCCGTCGCGCCCAGCGGGTGGCCGATCGCCAGTGAGCCGCCGTTCACGTTCACCCTGTCCAGCGGGATGCCCAGCTCCTTGCAACTCGGGATCACCTGCGCCGCGAACGCCTCGTTGAACTCTACCCGGTCGATCTGGTCGGCCGTGATGCCGGCGTGGCGCATCGCCTTCCTCGTCGAAGGTATCGGGCCCAGGCCCATCACCTGCGGCTTCACGCCCGCGACGCCGTAGCCGACGATGCGCGCCAGCGGCTCCAGCCCGAGCGCCTTCGCCTTCTTCTCGCTCATCAGCAGCGCGGCTGAGACGCCGTCGTTCGTCGGGCAGGAGTTGCCCGCCGTGATCACGATCTCCTTGTCGCCGTAGCTCTGGATGCCCTTGATCGGGTTGAGCTGGCTGAGCGCCTCGATGTTCGTGCCCGGCCGCAGGCCCTCGTCGCGCTCGAACGTCACCATCTTGCCCTTCTCGGCAGGTAGCCAGTTCCCCTGCTCGTCGAACACCGGCTGCTCGACCTCGAGCGCGAGCACTTCGTCCTTGTAGATGCCCTTCTCGTACGCCTCGGCGCACTTGCGGTGACTCACCACCGCGAACTCGTCCATCTCCTCGCGCGTCATGTTGTAGATTTCCGCCACGTTCTGCGCCGTCTGCGTCATCGACGTCAGCGACGGCGAATCGAGGATGTAGTCCGGGAACTTCACGGAGAAGTTGTCGTCGTGGTCGGGGGCCAGGTTGCGCTGCTCCGCCGTGATCTGGAAGAGGCGCTTGTTCGTCTCCGTCACGCGGTTCTTCGGCGCGCCGTTGCCCGCGCCGACGAGCGATCGCCCCATTCGCTCGACGCCGAGCGCGATGCCGCACTCCGTCGCGCCGACCTGGATCGACTGCGCGATGCGGTGCAGCGTCTCCATGCTGGAGCCGCACTGCCGGTTCGTGTCGAACGCGCAGACCTCCAGCGGGAAGCCGGCCAGCCGCGTCGCGATGTTGCCGCCGATCAGGATCAGCTCGGCCACGCCCTGTACGTTGCCCAGTCCAACATCCTCCACCATCCGCATCGGCACCTTCGGGTTGCGCTCCATCAACGTGCGCAGCACCAGCGCCGCCGTCTCATCGAGGCGTGTCGCCACCAGCATGCCGCGTCCGCCCCGCGCGAAGGGCGACCGGACGCCATCGACCAGCACTACGTTCTGAAGTTCCATCTGTTCCTCCGTTCCGAAGTTTGGTGTGGTTCGGAATCCCGCAGTTCGGGGCCACCACCCGACAAGGACACCGCGCCAGTATTACATATTCTAGCGCCCGCTCACCACCAAGAGTGTCATTCCGAACGGAGCGAGAGCCTGTCCTGAGCGGAGCCGAGGGAAATCTGTCGCTCCCGGAGGGACGACCACTCGGCGGGCAAGCCATGCGGCAGCCTCGAAGGCCTGCAGGGGCGCATCGCGATGCGCCCCGGGTGGGGAGGAGATCCAAGAGCAAGCGAACGACCTTTCGTGCCTTTTGCCAGACTCGTTCTATACTGTCGTCGATGGCTCGAACAGACATCCCGCCGCCCAAGACTCCGGTCGACATCGCACCGAAGCTCCTGATCGAGAACTGGCACGGCGAACGCGATGCCGCCGCCCTCTACCGCGCCCTCGCCCGCCGCGAGTCGTCCCCCGAGCGCGCCAAGCTCCTGATCGAGATCGCGGAGGCCGAGGACCGGCACGCCGCCGTAATGGAGGGGCGCCTGCGCGAGATGGGCGTCGCGCTGCCCAAGCATCGCGTCGGCCTGCGCGTACG
>JBIOYF010000037.1:0-9490 GCA_044870035.1 Dehalococcoidia bacterium | reverse complement strand
ATGCCGCTGGTCATGGCGCCCACGTCGGTGCTTTCGATGGTGGACGCGTCCATCGGCGGCAAAGTCGCCGTCGATCATCCACAGGGGAAGAACCTGATCGGCGCCTTCTACCAGCCATCGCTCGTGGTCGATGACGTCTCGGTGCTCAAGACGCTGCCGCGCCGCATGCTCGTCGAGGGTTACGCCGAGGCGATCAAGCACGCGCTCATCCTCGATCCGGAGCTGCTGACGCTGCTCGAAACGCACGCGGACGATCTCCTGCACGTCGAGCCGGCGATCACCGTCGATATCGTCCGGCGCAACGTCGCGATCAAGGCGTCGGTCGTCTCGCAGGACGAACGCGATACGGGCCGGCGCGCGATCCTGAACTACGGCCACACGATCGGGCACGCCATCGAGGCGGCCAGCGGCTACAGCGAAGTGCTCCACGGCGCGGCCGACGCGATCGGCATGACCGCCGCCGCGGAGATCGGCCGGCGCATGGGCGTGACGCCGCCCGCCGTCATCGAGCGGCAGCGCGCGGTGCTTGAGCGCTTCGGCCTGCCGGCGCGCGCGCCGCCCGGCATCGACCCGGAGCGGGTGCTCTCGTCCATCATGCTCGACAAAAAAGTCGTTGGCGGCACCGTGCGCTGGGTCCTGCTGGAGGACATCGGCCGGGCCGTCCTGCGGTCGGACGTGCCAAACGAGCTGGTACGAGAAGTCGTGCGACAAGTCATCGGTTAGCGAGCACGAGCGCATGGCTGAGCGTTGTCTACACGCCATCGTCCGCGGTCGCGTGCAGATGGTCGGCTTTCGCTACTTCGTCGTCGACGCGGCCCGCGCGCTCAAGCTGACCGGCTGGGTGCGCAACGGCGACGATGGGACAACGGTCGAGGTCGTCGCAGAAGGAGCAGAGGAAGCGCTTCGCGAGCTGGAGGACGCGCTCAGACGCGGTCCAGGTGGAGCGCGCGTCGATGACGTGACGTCAGACTGGTCAGACGCCGTGGAAGGTCATGCACGTTTCGAGGTACGCGGCTAGCTCCCGACGGCCGCCGGCACGTCGTCCTCCGCCACAGAGCGCTGTTCGCCCCCCTGCATGTTGCGCAGCGTGACTTCGCCGCGCGCCAGCTCCTGATCGCCCAGGATCGCCGCGTAACGCGCGCCGAGGGCATCCGCGTGGCGGAGCTGCGCCTTCAGGCTGCGGCCGGCCCCGCCGACAACGGCGGCGATCTCGCGTTCGCGCAGGCTGCGCGCCAGGCGGAGCGCCGCCGCGCGCGCCGCGTCCGACGTGTGTGCGAGGTAGACGCGCGGCGGCTCCACCGCCGGCACCGAAGACGCCGACTGCCGCTTGATGTTGATGATCAGCCGCTCGATGCCGGAGCCGAAGCCGGTACCGGGCGTCGGGCGGCCGCCGAGCAGCTCGATCAGGCCATCGTAGCGCCCTCCCCCGCCCGCGGCCGACTGCGCGCCCTCCTCCGGCGGGTGGAACTCGAAGACGGTGCGCGTATAGTAGTCCAGGCCGCGCACCAAACGCGGGTTGATCGTATACCCGATCTCCAGCGCGTCCAGGTACGCGCGCAGCGCCGCGAAGTGCGCGGAGCAGTCGTCGCAGAGCCGGTCGGAGATTACGGGCGCTTCTGCGATCACCGGCTGGCACTGGGGCTGCTTACAGTCCAGCAGGCGCATCGGGTTCCTCTCGTATCGCATCCGGCAGTCAGGGCAAACGCGCTCCAGCCTGCCGGCGTAGTAAGAACGCAGCGCCTCGATGTAGGCCGGCCGGCACGCGCCATCGCCGATGCTGTTTAGCTGCATAATGAGCCCGCGCAGGCCGAGGCCTTGGTAGAACATCGAAAGGAGATCGATCACCTCAGCGTCTACCAACGCATCGCCGTCGCCGATCGCCTCCACGCCGAACTCGGTGTGCTGACGGTAGCGTCCAGCCTGAGGCCGATCGTAGCGGAACTTCTGGGCGAAGTAGAAGAGGCGCACAGGCTGCGGCAGATTGTTCATCCCATGCTGGATGTAGGCGCGGCAGACGCTCGCCGTCGTCTCCGGGCGCAGGGCGAGCTGGTCGCCCCCGCGGTCCTCGAAGACGTACATCTCCTTGTCTACGACTTCCGTGCCCTGGCTCGTGCGGAGCCAGATGCGGGCGTCCTCAAACATGGGCGTCTCGATCGCGCGGTAGCCGAACAGCTCGGCAACCCGCTCGCCGGTCCGGCGGACGAAGCGCCAGTACGGCTCGTCCTCCGGCAGCACGTCGCTCGTGCCGCGCGGCGCCTGAAAGCGCATCGATCTAGGTTCGTCGGTGCTCATCGTCAAGCCAGCATAGCGAAGGCCCTCCGACCCGCCAAGCGCGCGGCCTCACGAGTCGAGAGGCGATGACAGTCTCAAAAACGCTGTGATAGAGTGAAACCACGATGGCCGTCGCAAACATAGAAGAGAAGCCTGGTCTCCCCCAGCTCCTGGAGCGGGCGGGCGCCTACCTGCCCCAGAATCGCCTGAAGCTGATCGAGCAGGCGTACGATTTCGCATCGGCCTGCCACGTCGATCAGAAGCGCAAGTCCGGCGAACCGTACATCATCCACCCGCTCGACGCGGCGATGACGGTCGCCGATCTCCAGCTCGACGCGCCCACCATCGCCGCGGCGCTCCTGCACGACGTCCAGGAGGACTGCGCCGTCCCTAACGCCGACCTCAAGAAGCGCTTCGGCGCCGAGGTCGCCAAGCTCGTCGACGGCGCAACGAAGCTCGACGAGATCGCCAGACGCTCCGCCGATCCGGAGTCGATCGACAGTGATCTGCAGGCCGAGAACCTGCGCAAGATGTTCCTCGCTATGGCGGAGAATATCGGCGTCGTCATCATCAAGCTCGCCGACAGGCTGCATAACATGCGCACGCTGGACTACGTCGAGCCGGAGAGGCGTATCCGCACCGCGCAGGAGACGATGGAGATCTACGCGCCGCTCGCCAGCCGGCTGGGCATCTACCAGATCAAGTGGGAGCTGGAGAATCTCGCGTTCAAGTACCTGAAACCAGAGAAGTACGAAGAGGTAAGCCAGCTCGTCGCGTCCAAGAGCTCGACGCGCGAACGGTACGTCCGGCAGGTGGAGAAGACGCTCCGGGACGAGCTTGACAAACAAGGTATCAAGGCGGAAATACAGAGCCGAGCAAAGCATTTGTTCAGCATCTACCAGAAGATGCAAAAGTACGCCGAGCAGGGTAAGACGTTCAACGAGATCTACGACCTGCTCGCGCTCCGCGTCCTCGTCGACACGGTGGGCGATTGCTACGGTGTGCTCGGCATCGTGCACGGCCTCTGGCGGCCCATCCCCGGCCAGTTCGACGACTACATCGCCAATCCAAAGGACGGCGTCTACCAGTCACTCCACAGCACCGTCATGTGCGAAGGCGCGCGTCCGCTTGAGGTGCAGATCCGGACACACGAAATGCACCAACTCGCTGAGTACGGCGTCGCCGCCCACTGGCGCTACAAGGAAGGCAGCAAGCCGGACATCCGCTTCGAGGAGCGCCTCTCGTGGCTCCGTCAGCTCCTGGAGTGGCAGCGCGACGTGGCGCATGCAGAAGACTTCGTCGAATCGGTCAAGACCGATCTCTTCCAGGACCAGGTCTTCGTCTTCACGCCGAAGGGCGAGATCAAGGACCTGCCCGCAGGCGCAACGCCGATCGACTTCGCCTACCGGATCCACACCGAGCTCGGCCAGCACTGCATCGGCGCGAAGGTAAACGGCCGCCTCGTCGCTCTGAACGAGCCGCTCTCCAACGGCGACGTCATCGAGGTGCTTGTAGGCCGCAGCTCGCGCGGCCCTTCGCGCGACTGGCTCAACCGCAACCTCGGCTACGTGCGCACCAGCCATGCTCGTCAGAAGATCCGGCAGTGGTTTCGCAAACAGGAACGCGCGGAGAACATCGAGCGCGGCCGCGAAGTCCTTGAAAAGGAGCTGCGCCGCCTCGGTGTCACGCTCGCACAGTGCAAGGACGAGCTGCTCCGTCAGTTCCGCTACGAGTCGCTCGACGACTTCTTCGCCGCACTCGGCTTCGGCGGCGTCAGCCTGCACCAGGTCGTCCTCCGCCTCGAACGCTACATCCGGCCTGAGGAGCCGCCTGCTCTGCCAACGGAGGCGCCTGAGCGGCTCCCCAGTACGAAGGGTATCCAGGTGCTCGGCACCGGCGACTTGCTCACGCAGATCGCCCGCTGCTGCAACCCGGTCCCCGGCGACGACATCATGGGCTACGTCACGCGCAGCCGCGGCGTGACCGTCCACCGGCGCGATTGCTTCAACATTCTCAACGAAGAAGAGCCGCAGCGCCTCGTCGACGTCGCTTGGGGTCAGACGGGAGAGCTGTATCCCGTGGCCGTGCAGATCGAGGCGTGGGACCGCGTCGGCCTCCTGCGCGACATCAGCACCATGATCGCTGAAGAGCAAGTGAACATGGTCGCCGTCAACACCCAGGAGCGCGATGACCGCACGACGTTCATCTCGCTCACGCTGGAAACGCAGGGCATCGATCAGCTCAGCCGGCTGCTCAGTAAGCTGGAGACCGTGCGAGGCGTGATCAGCGTCACGCGCACGATCAGCCGCGCCGGAAAGCGCGCCTCGTAGCCGGTGGCGGCCCTGCCTGTTCCCTATAAACACCGGTTAGCGCTTCAGGGCTTGTCGACGGCTGCACTCGCAATAGCGGTCTGCGTCACGGCGATCCTTGTCGCCTGCGGCGGCAGCTCATCTCGCTACGGACCTCAAGGCGGCGTTATCGACTCGACTCCCCTCGTTTCGCCGACGCCAACCTCCACGCCGGAACCGATCTCCGCGCAAGACGCCGCGCAGGTCAACGTTGTGATCGTTGCGCTCCGCACGAAAGACGTCGTGCAGATCCGTCCGCACGTCGGCTTCCGCAAGATCGGCTGTGCGGCGGAGCCGAACGGGCCCGGCGCGCCTCCCAAATGCGAGGACGGCGAACGGGACGGCGATCAGGTCGATGCGTTCTATTACGGCACCTGCGAGGGCCAGTACCTCCGTCCCGCCGAGGTCGACCAGGCGTTGGAGATCCTTAAGCGGACCGACGTATACGCGGCCTACCGCCTCGCCAAGAGGGCCGGCGACCTCTACCAGTACGCCATCGTGCTCGAAGACAGCGCGCCCGCGCGCGACGGCTACGCCTGGGAAGCCGTCGTCGACAACGGCGAGATGATCGGGCTGCTGTTCAGCTGTTCGCTCTCGCCCGAGGACCTCGTCGCCGCGCGACCGTACACGGGCGTTGTCGTCGCGCCGCCGTAAGTTGCCACACACCAGACCCTTCACTATCATAGGCTCACCCGAAGGGAGACGTGGGCACATGAACGTGAGACGGCTTCGAACACTCGCGGTACTGATCATGGGCGCCTTGGCCCTGACCGCCTTCGCCTGCGGCGGTAGCGAGAGTGGCGGCAGCGAAGCGACTGCGACCTCCACCACTGCGCCAACTGCAGCCGCGGCCGTGAGCCCAACCGAGACGCCAGGGACGCCGGCCGCGGGCACGGGCGACCTGGCCCTGGACACCATCGTCGCGGCGCTACGGAGCGGCGATGCCGAAGCGATCCGGCCCCTGATCGGCTTCAGGAGCGTCGCGTGCAGCACGCAGCCGGGCCTGGGTGGCCCGCCGAAGTGCAGCGCAGGCCAGTCTGAGGGCGACGTGGTTGAGGTATTCATGTCTGTCCAGTGCGAAGGGGACTACCGCACACCGGACCAGATCGACGGCATCGCGAGCGGACTTGCTCAAGAGGAGCTGTACGCTGTCTACCGGGTCGGGTCGGACTACGACTCGTTCGCCGAACAGGGCTTCCCTACCCAATACGTCGCGATCGTGAGCATCGACCTCGGAGGGCCGGGAGATTCTGCTTCGCAACTGCTGATCGGGGACGGGCAGATCATCGGCAGTGTGTCTAGCTGCGTGCTGCCCGCGCGCGAGTACGTGGAACGACTCGGCTTGACGGATGCGGACGCCGTCGTGCCGCCGCCGGTGCAGTAAGGTCTAAGCCGCTACCGCCTCGTCGGCCAGGCGCGACCCCGGCTCCTCGAAGACCGAGAGGAACGCGTCGACGCACTGCGGGTCGAACTGTTCGCCGCGCTTCGTCCTGATCTCGGCGATCGCCTCCGCGTGCGAGCGGCCGTCGCGGTACGGCCTCTTCGAAGTCATCGCGTCGTAGGAGTCGGCCACGCAGATGATCCGCGAGAAGAGCGGGATCGCGTCTCCCTGTAGTCCGTCTGGATAGCCGCTCCCATCGTAGCGCTCGTGGTGGTTCCGGATGATATTCGAGAGCTCTCGAAGCGCCTTCACCTGCTCCGCGATCTCGTAACCGCGACGTGTGTGCGTCTGCACCACGGCGTACTCCTCCGCCGTAAGTGGTCCGGGCTTCGCCAGGATCGAGCTGGGAATGCTGATCTTGCCCACGTCGTGCATCTCAGCGGCCAGCGCAAGCATGCGTAGCGCGCGCGGCGGCAAACCAAGCCGCTTGCCTACCGCCAGCGAGTAGCCGGACACCCGGCGGACGTGCCCGAACGTCTCCTGGTCCTTCGCTTCGACCGCGTCGACAAGCTCCAGGATAGGCGTTTCCAGGCCGCGGTTCAGCTGCGCCAGCGCATCGCGCATCGAGAGCGCGTCCGCGATCGCCCGCAGCGTGCCGGCACGCTTCGCCTCGATCGCCCAGCCTGTGAAGAGCACGCCGAACGCCGCGGCGTAGAGCGCGTGATACAGCCACCAGGAAATATGCCAGACGCCGCCCCAGATGATGATCGCCTGGACTTCGAGGAGAAGAATCAACGTGGCGATCATGGCAAGCTGCGAGGGCAGCCGCGCGAACTGGTACGCCTGCCAGTAGCGCCACGCTGCGAAGCCACCCAGCGCAAGCCCGACAAGTCCGACGCCCAGCACGAGGTTGTGGTCGATCGGGATCCAGTCCAGCCAGGACTCAACCGTCACGCTCAGCTCGATGTAGCCGGCCACGAGTAAGATGGCCGTGATGAAGAACACCCGGCCGTTGCGCTCGATGAAGTGTTCGATGGGCTGAGGTAACGTGGCCACGCTCAGCGCGACGAATGCACAGCCGGCGAACGCGCTCAACCAGCCGGAAACGGCCACCGAGTGATAGAACTCGTGGACCATGAACCCGGGCGTGGTCAGTCCGTGGACTGAGAAGATGCCCGCGATCGCAAGAAAGGCAAGCCCCAGGAATACCAGCCTGGTGTTCTGCAGCGTAGCCGCCGATGCCATCACGACCGTGCAGGCCAGCGCTGCTGCTAACGAGATGATGCTCACCGCGTAGAAGTGCAGGGTGAACTTCATCCAGACCGGGTCAAGCTGCGGCTCGGCGCGGAAGACCGCCAGCGCTGCCATCGGCGAGAGGAGCGCAGCTACGCCCAGGCCGGTGAGAAGTCTGCTTTGAGCCGTCATGGGCCACCCTTAGTACGAGAGATACCAAATGAGTATCGGCCGTCAGATACACGAGCATGAGGGTGCCTTATCCGCGACTGGCTTCCAGGCAGGAGACGCCTTCTGACCCAACGACGGCTGAGTGCGAGACTCTCGCTGGGATCTCCAGCCGGTCCCCAGGCCGGAGCTCGAACTGCTCCCCGGTGGCGTCCGCAACGAAGCGGATCGAGCCTCGGGCGCAGTACAAAACCTTGTGGTATCCGTGCAAGTGGCCGGCGTACCGGTCGCCCGGCCCGTTCGACCACGAGTGAGCCGTCAGGCCCTCGTCGCGCAGAATGCGACTCAGCACCTCGCCGGTCGGCCGCTCGGGTCGCGGCCAGCGGGTCAGCGTCGGACCGCTCAGGCCGGCGGCTCCCGATAGTCGACCCCGCACTTGGCGGCCAGGCTCGTCAGCGCGGTAATGCGCCGGCCGATGGCCTGCCAATCGAGAAAGCCATTCGTGCAGTACCCCAGCGAGATGCCGCTCTCCGGATCGCCGAAGCCGATCTGCCCGCCTGCGCCGCCGTGGCCGAACGCGCGCGGCGACGCGACGCGTCCGAAGCCGCGCATGTACGCGTTCCCATCGTCGCCGGCAACCACGACGCTGAGCGCTCGATTGACCGGGTTGCCAAACCAGTCCTTATGTCGCTCATCCGTACGCACCGTCGTTGCGAACTCGATCGTCTCCGCCTTGAGCACGCGCCTACCATCGACGGTCTCGCCGCCGTTCAGCAGCGGTTGATAGAAGAGCGCCAGCTCCGCCGCGCTCGCGATGCCTCCGCCGCCCGGCACGCCAATGCGCATAACGTCCGGCTGGTTGAACCGTAGGATCGCTTCCGGCGTCACCTCACCCCAACCGCCGGGCGGCTCGACGACCTCACCGACGTAGCGGATCTCGGCGAAGCGGCCGTCGTGCTCCGGCGGCAGGCCGAGGAACAGCTCGTCGAGCCCCATGGGCCCGGTGACGCGTTCGCGTACGAAGTCACGGAAGTCTTTGCCCGTCCGGCGATAGATGATCTCCGAAAGGACCCAATGCGCCGACGTTGCGTGATACTCGAAGCGCGTGCCCGGCTGCCAGGTCGTCCGCCACTTCGCGAACGCCTCCAGCAGCGCCGGACGGACGTCGCGCTCACGAGCGCGAAACGGTGCGTACGGAAAGCCCGACGTATGCGTCAGCACTTGCTCGACGGTGATAGCATCCTTGCCGTTCGACGCGAACTCCGGGATGATCTCGGCGACACGCTCATCGAGGCGCAGCAGGCCGTCCTCGAACAGCACCCACACCGCCACGCCGACGACAGCCTTCGTCGAGGAAAAGATGCAGTAGAGCGTCTTATCCGTGGCCGGCTGCTCGCTGCCGCCCTGCACCGCGCTGCCGAACGTCCGCAGGCCGGCGATCTTGCCGTGCCGCGCAACAGCGACCTGTGCGCTGGGCAACACGCCGTTATCAACGTCGCGTTTGGCGCGGTCGAACACGTCCTCCAGTCGTCCGCTGTCGATACCAACGTCCTCAGGCTTGGCCGCCAGGTATTGTTGTTTGAGCACGCGCCACCTTCCTCTCGACCGCTTCGTTGGCCAGTCGACCCTAGTATACAGATGCGGCACTATGAGCGAAGACCGATGCGCATCGAGATCGTCGACATGGCCGACTTCTCACGGCGCGCCGCGGACGCCGTCGTGGACGCCGTCCGCCGCAAGCCCGATGCGGTCATCGGCCTGCCGACAGGCGCCACGCCGCTCGGCATGTATCAAGAGCTCACCCGGCGCGTCGCAGCGAGAGAGATCGACTTCAGCCGCGCCACCGCCTTCGCCATCGATGAGCTGCACGGTGTGCCAAGCGAACACCCCGCGACGAACGCCAGCTACCTCGCTCGAGCGCTGGCCGCCAGCCCGCTGCGCGCGCTGCACGTCACGGACAGCGCTGCGCCCGATCCGGATGCGGAGTGCGCCCGCTTCGCGGCGCTCCTGGCTGCGACGGGCGGGCTCGATCTCGCGGTCCTCGGTATCGGGCGCAACGGTCACATCGCGTTCAACGAGCCCGGCTCCG
>JBIOYF010000036.1:0-8424 GCA_044870035.1 Dehalococcoidia bacterium | reverse complement strand
GCTGCTTGCGGACGTCATGTCGCGCCTGGACGGGAACGAAGGCAAGCCGATCTTCCAGCTCATGCTGGGGATCGCGCAGCAGTACCTGCCGATCCAGGAGAACCACAACTTCTACATCGATCAGATGCACACCGTCCTGCTGCGCTGGCCACTCCTGGAGCTGGGCCGCCGCCTGGCCGCCGCGAACGCGATCGAGCGGCGCGACGACGTCTTCTACCTGCGCGCGGAAGAGCTCGCGGCCGCAGCGAACGCGCCGAAGTCGCGCGACTGGGCGACGCTCGTCGCCGAACGGCGCGCGGACCGCGAGCGCTGGTCGCAGATCGTACCGCCACGCGAGCTGGGGACGCCGCTGCCCGAGAGCATGCGCGATAACCCGATCACGACGGCGTTCTTCGGCAAGAAGCCGGAAGCGTCGCGCGATCCCAAGATCATCAACGGCATCGGCGCATCTGCCGGGACCGTGACGGCCCCCGCGCGCATCGTGCGGACGCTGGCCGAGGCGGACAAGCTCCAGCCCGGCGACATCCTTGTGTGCGAGATGACGATGCCCGCCTGGACGCCGCTCTTCGCGACGGTCAAGGCCGTCGTGGCGGATTCGGGCGGCGTGCTCTCGCACTGCGCGATCGTCGCGCGCGAGTACCGCATCCCGTGCGTCGTCGGGACGCAGGTGGGCACGCAGCTCCTCAAGGACGGCCAGCGCATCACCGTCGACGGCGCGCAGGGCGTCGTGCGGATGGAGAGCTGAGCTCTCCGGCCCTTGACCCCTGACCCTTGCTCCATGGCCGCTAAGATCCTCGTTGGCACGTGCTCGTGGACCGATAAGACGCTGGTCGATTCGGGGAAGTTCTATCCGGCGAAGATGAAGTCGCCGGAGGAGCGGCTGCGCTTCTACGCGGAGCAGTTCCCGCTCGTCGAGGTGGACAGCACGTACTACGGGCTGCCCGCCGAACGCAATGCGGCACTCTGGACGGAGCGCACGCCCGACAACTTCACGTTCGATGTGAAAGCGTTCCGCATGATGACGCAGCATCCGACGCCGCCGAACGCGCTGCCCAAGGACGTACGCGAGTCGCTGCCGGACGCGCTCGCCAAGAAGCCGAACCTCTACGTCAAGGACCTGCCGCGCGACGTTGTCGACGAGGTGTGGAAGCGCTTCGCGAGCGCCCTGCTGCCGCTCGATAGCGCGGGCAAGCTCGGCGTCGTCGTCTTCCAGTTCCCGCCCTGGTTCCTGCCGGGGCCGCAGAGCCGCGACTTCCTGCTGGAGGCGCGCGAGCGGCTGCCGCAGTACCGGGTGGCCATCGAGTTCCGCAACGGCCGCTGGCTGTCCGAGCACAACGCGCCGCACACCCTCAGCTTCCTGCGCGAGCACAAGCTGCCGCTCATCTGCGTCGATGAGCCGCAGGGCTTCGAGAACAGCGTGCCGCCGGTCGGGGAGGCGACGGCGGACGTCGCACTGGTGCGCTTCCACGGGCGCAACAGCGACGCTTGGAACCAGCGCGGCATCACCCCGGCGGAGCGCTTCAACTATCTGTACAGCGAGGACGAGCTACGCGAGTGGGTGCCGCGCGTCGAGAAGCTGGCGAAGGATTCACGTGAGGTGCACCTGCTGATGAACAACTGCCACGAGGACAAGGCGGTCGTCGGCGCGCGCCAGCTGATGTTGTTGCTGTTGCCCTAACTATGGCCCCTTAACGCAGAGCACCGACGCGATACGCGCCAGATGGTCGGGGTGGTCGGGACAGGCGGGGAAGAGCTCGGTCTCTCTGGTGCCATAGACGGCATACGTCCTTCCGTCCGAGGCGTAGAAGTAGCCGTTGTCCGCGGCTTCGCCGAGCGGATCGTACGGGATGAGGGACATCACTTCCTTCAGCTTGCAGCCGGCATCGTTGTCTACATAGGTGCAAAGCGTCTGGATCCCGCCGCCGTTGCTTGGATAGGAGCCGTGCTTGCGCTTGTACTCGGCGAGCGCCCGTTGGATCCGCTCGAGGTCCGCGATGCGCGTCCGGTCCCGGACGTCGCCGCCGACGCGCGGCGTCGACGTCGGCGTGGGGACGAAGGTCGGCAGCGGAGCGGCCGGCGTCTCGCCGGGCTTGAGCCCCGGCAGGTAGTAACCGCGGAACTCGATCTCGCCGCGGTCGTTTGTCTTCTGGAAGCGGCTGCCGCCAGGGTAGAGCCGCTCGACCTCATCGATCTTTCTCATGTAAACCCCTAGGAACACGTAGACAACGTCGCGCTTGCGGTCTGTTTGCAGTGACGTGTCCTTGTTTTCGCTGTACTCTAGCGAACGGTCTTCTCCCTTCATATTCGGCCCCAGATAAAGGCGTGTTTCGTAGAAGAAGTTCCAGCGCTGGCTGTAGAAGTACACATAGGGGTTGCCGGGGAGGTCCCGGATCCGCAGGACCGCGTCGGTGTACTCCTGCCCGAAGGTGTAACGGGCGGCGTCGGTGTCGGGAAACTTCGCGAAGTAGTAGTTGAGGTTCATGAACGCGATCGCAGCGAAGATAACGGCGATGCCGGCATAGTTGAAGCTGCGCAATGGGAACGACAGCGTTGACGCGAACCTCCACCAGATCGCCAGAGGCGTCGCAGCGAGGATGACGAGGAACGGCACCATGCCGAGGCTGCGCCGAAAAAGCCCATCGATGGTGAAGATGCTCCCGAAGGGCAGCACGGCCACCATGAGGAAGACGATCAACGACGAAGGCTGTCGCCAGCGCCACAGGAGGACGACCGCCCCGATAGCCATGAGGGCGACCGAGACGCGATCGACCATGGCCTGGGAGCCCGCGCCGTCGGCGAAGTCCGGCTGACCTCTCCAGAACGCCGATAGGAAGAAGTCTCGCGTGCGGTGGAAGACGATCTCGCTCTTCCCTTCGAAGTCGCTCGACTTCCACTCCTCCGTCTGGAGCAACGACTGCCCTCGGTTATTCAGGTACGGCCCGGGCCCGCGGATGTAGTTGATCATGGGAAGCGCCACGAAGATCGCCAGGGCGCCCATGAGCGCCACATGATAGGCGAAGCGCATCAACTCAGGACCCCGCTTGTGCGCCGCCAACCAAACGATAAACAAGCCCACTGGTACCAGGAAGATAAGGTAAACGTTGTACGTGTAGATGCCCGCGCCGAGAGCCATGCCGGCAGCTCCGTAGTAGACCCGGCGCTCCGTCTTGATCGCAAGGAACAGGAACAAGAGGACGACGACCTCGATGAACGGCCAGGAGATCACCGGAAAGGCGATGCGGCTGAAGTGGAGGTGCCAGGCGCTCACCACCAGGAGGCTCGCCGCGATCGTCGCCAGCGTGCGATCGAACATCGCCCGGAAAGCGAGATACGCGACGGGGATCGTCGCGATGCCCAGCAGGGCCATGGAACACCGGACGGTGAAGATCGTATCGGGCAGGACCTTTACGAGGACGGCCGCGAAGTAGAGCGGACCGCTGGGATAGCCGAGGGCGCCGCTTGCGTACGGCCCAATCCAGCCTTTATGGAGGATCTCCCAGGCGTTCAGGCCGGTCCAGGCTTCATCGCCGTGCAGGCCCGCCGGGATCTGATCAAGGAGCACGAGCCGTAAGACCGCGGCCGCCAGCGTCAGGCAGGTGACGATCGCGATTTCCGAACGCGCGCTGCGCAGGAGATCGGCGAGACGGGCGACATCGGGCAGGCCGAGCCGGGGCAGCCTGACCTCGATGACGAGTCCGGATGGCTTGCTGCGGTCTCCGGGCTCCACGGCTCTGCGAGTTAGGCGCCGGACGCGTTCGCCCCGGCGGGCGAGGTCGCCACGAACAGCAGGTTCATGCTCATGTTGACGACGCGGACCGAGTACGTGTCGAACTGACGGGCGAGCAGCCCGGCCAGCTCCGCCTTGCGATAGTTCTTGTGATAGGGCTCGCCGGAGCAGGTGCGAGAGAGGAAGCGCAGCTTCCACACCGGTGAGTCATTAGGGACCGTACCCAAGAAGCTACCTCCGGGCTTAAGGACTCGACGGAGCTCCGCCAAAGCCACCTCCGGGTTTGGCAGGTGCTCAAGCACTTCCGTTGCGATAACGGTCGCGAAGGCGTTGTCCCGGAAGGGCAGCGCCTCAATGTCGGAGCCGAGCAGTTCGGCCTGATGCGCGTACACGCGCGCCTTCGCAATGTTCCGCGGATTGATGTCGGTTCCCAGCGAGCCGGGCGGAAGGTGTCGCAGCATGAGACCCGTCCCACAGGCCGCGTCCAGGAACGGCGGCGCGCCATAGCGCGCGATGACCTTCGACATGGTGCGCTCTCGCATCCGGTGGAAGAAGCTTTCCAGCCCGGTGAGCCGGTCCGTCACGGCGACCCAGTCGTACTCCTCGCTCTCCAAATAGAAGCGCTTGTTCTCGCGCAGGAACTCCTCGGAGCGAGGATCCGTTGTTGTACCGTGTGTCATGACGGCTCCTCGTCACCGCTCAGCATGACTGCCGGGCGCTCGGCTACTGTTCGCTCTTCGGAAGGAGGCCGCCGGCGCCAGGGCAGCCAGCCGCGCGCGGAGACGCGAGCTTGCTGCATGAAGACGAAGCGGTCGGCGCCGAGATAGTTGATCAACACTCCCGCCCAGATCGACGCGAAGCCGGCCAGCAGCAGGTTCATGCCGGCGGAGGTCAAGCTGAAAAACACCGCCGCGTTGGTGGCGATCGACAGGCCCGACGTCAGGTGGTACCGCAGCGCCTCCAGCGCGACCGGCCAGCCGGAGGCAGCTCGACGTTCGGACCAGGTCACGCTGCGGTTAAGCAGGAAGTTCCAGATGACGGCTGCCTCGGCAGCGATTGCCCAGCCAACTGCTCGCGCCAGACCCACCTGGCTGACCAGAAGCCAGAGCAGACCGAGATAGATCGCGAACCCCGACGCGCCCACGACGCCGAACTTCCAGAACCGGCGCGCCTCCGGCACCTCCAGGAAGAGGATCGCGACGTGCTTGAGGAAGATCAGGCCGGTCCTCACTTCGGCCTTGCTCGTGCCCGTCTGGCGGGGCATGAAGACGTATGGAACGTGCGCCACCCGCGGGTTCTTGCAGCGGACGAGCACCTCCACGGAGATCTTGTAA
Organism: Dehalococcoidia bacterium; assembly: GCA_044870035.1. Classification (GTDB taxonomy): domain Bacteria; phylum Chloroflexota; class Dehalococcoidia; order DSTF01; family RBG-16-68-14; genus JBBDXS01. The sequence continues at coordinate 3,363 of JBIOYF010000036.1, read as the reverse complement.
CCGCGCGGCCGCAGCTCGACCTCCTCGAGCGCGCTCCGGCGGACGACGAAGAAGCCGCTCAACGGATCGTCCACGCCGCGCAGCCGGTCATAGAAGGCCAGCCGCGTGAACCACTCCAGGGTGAGCGAGAGCAGCTTTCGGACCGGGCCGTCCAGGCCGACGCTGCTCGCTCCCTCCCGCCGGCGGCTGGCGAGCACTACGTCGGCGCCGGTCTCCTCGGCCTTGGCCAGCAGCTCCGGCACTTTCTCGGGGGGATGCTGGAGGTCAGCGTCCATCACGCAGAGGTAGGTGCCGCGAGCGGCTCGTATGCCGCAGACGACAGCGGTGGAGAGACCTCCGCGCCGGTCTTCGCCTTCGCGGTGGATGACGCGCGCCGGCAGGCGTCGCTGGTTCGCGACGATCGTCGCCTGGGTATCGTCATCGCTGTCATCCACGAAGATCAGCTCAGCGGACGAATGCTGCAGCGCGCCCTCCAGCCGCTCCATAAGACTGGCGACGTTGTCCCGCTCGTTGCGGGTAGGGATGATGACAGACACCGTGGGCTGGGCTTCGCTCATCTTGATCCTTGGGAATGCCGCAGCGGCCTGTTCGAACGAAGGCGCAGGGTCTGAGCTGGCCGGTTTCTTATTGTACATCTTAGAGTCCAGTGCGCTTGACGCTTGCTACGGGCTGCGCACGCAGAAAATCGACCGGAAGGCTCTGAGGTGGTCGGGGTGCTCGTCGCACGGGGCGCTGAGGTCCGGCCCGCTCTGCACGAACAGCTCGGACTCACGCTGGGCGTAGACGACGTACGTCCTGCCATCCGACGCCAGCCAGTAGCCGTTCTTGCCGGGGTCGCCCAGCGGGTCGACCGGTATCGTATCGAGAACCTCCTCAAGCGCGCATCCCTTGTCGAATTCGGTGAAAGCGCAAAGGCTCTGGATGCCGCCTCCGGTGCTGGGGTAGTTGCCGTGCTCCTCCTTATAATCGGCCAGCGCCTGCCTGATCCTCCCCAGGTCGCGGACGCGCACCTCGTCGCGGTCGGAGCCGGCGGCGCTGGACGCCTGGGTCGCGGTCGCCTCCGCGGGCGACTCGGTCGGCGATGGGCCTGGCGTAAACGTCGGCGCCGGCGTGGATGTGGGGCCTTCGACAAAGGGCGTTCCCTGGGGCAGCGGCTCCACCTTGGTCTTTCCGCACAACTCGGAGACGATGATCGCGAGGATGACCAAGCCGAGCACCAGAAAAGGCGCCGCCACACGCAGGTCGATCCGGATGGTCGTCCCTTCCGGGCCTGCCATTTACGGCTGCTCCTCGCGGCGACCGAGACCGGGCATCTGCTCATGATAGGGCCAGCCGTTCGTAACGAGCAACCGCGTCGGCCCCTAAGCGTTTTCCGTACTTGCCCGCTTCCCGCGTCGCCGCTACGCTTGTTTCACCCCGCAGCGAGAGGAGCTGAGCATGGGCCCGCTCGATGGCATTCGCGTCCTCGATTTCACCGTCTTCCAACAAGGGCCGCAGGCGTCGTTGATCTTCTCCGACATGGGCGCAGACGTGATCAAAGTGGAAGCGCCCAAGTTCGGCGACCTCGGGCGGGTCGTCGGCATGAAGGGCGAGGAGCGCTTCAGCCCGTACTTTCTGGCCCATAACCGTGGCAAGCGCAGCATTGTCCTCGATCTCAAGAACGACGAAGGGCCCAAGATCGCCCTGCAGCTGGGCGAACGCAGCGACGTTGTCGTGCACAACTTCCGGCCCGGTGTGATGGAGCGGCTGGGCCTGGGTTACGAAGACTTCCGCAAGGTGAACCAGCGCATCATCTACGGGCACGCGTCCGGTTACGGCAGCAAGGGGCCGCGCGCAAGCCACCCGGCGTTCGATCTCGCCGCGCAGGCGCAGGGCGGCATCATCGGCGTCACCGGAGAGCCGGGTGGCTTCCCGCTGCCGGCCGGCGCCGCCATCGCCGACTACGCGGGCGCGGCGAACCTCGCGATCGCGGTGCTGGGCGCGCTCTTCGCGCGCGAGCGTACGGGCTGCGGTCAGAAGATCGAGACGTCGCTGCTCGGCTCGCAGGTGGCGATGCAAGCGTGGGAGATCCAGTACTTCATCGCGCACGGCTGGATCACGCGGGCGGGGCGGGGGCACCATTACCTGCCCACGATCTGGCGTGTTTTCCAGACGGTCGACTCGTACGTCGTTGTCGGCGGGCTGCCGGAGAACCGCTGGCACGGCTTCTGTGAGGTGATGGGGCACCCTGAAATCGAGAAGGACCCCCGGTTCGAGGCGTACGGGACGCGCATGCAGAACATTCAAGAGCTCTATGTGATCCTGGACGAGGCGTTCCTCACCAAGACGAGCGCGGAGTGGATGGCGCTGCTCCAGGCGGCCGACTGCATTTGCGCGCCCGTCGCGTCGTACAGCGACATCGTGAACGACCCGCAGGTGCGCGCGAACGAGTACATCGTTGAGGTCGATCACCCGACGCAGGGCCGCATGCCCGTCGTGGGCGCGCCGTGGCGCTTCAGCGGAACGCCAGCGGAGATCGCGCCGGCCGCGCCTGAGCTGGGCCAGCACACCGAAGAAGTCCTGCAAGAGCTGGGCTCCTCGTGGGAGCAGATCGAAGCGCTGCGCGAGCGCGGACTCTTCGGGTAAGGTCCCTTCGACAGGCTCCGGGCAAGCAAGGGTCAAGGGCCAAGGCGTTGAGGGCTGCAGGAATAGTCTTCCCGTGGCTGGCCGTATTGCTGCTGATCGCGTGCGGCGGTGGTGGAGGCGGTGCAGCGCCCACCATCGAAGTGCGCCAGCCGACCGATGTTGCAACGCGAACGTTCGCCCCTGCCGGCGATCCCGGCGTGACCGTCGGCGCCGTGGTGCAGGCCTGCCGCACGAAGGACGTCGAGGCGCTCCGCGCGCTGATCCCCGCAGACGTTTCGGAAGCAGAGGTACGGCAGATGTTCGAGAAGGGGCAGGACGTCCAGCTGGTCAGCCAGTCGATCCCGGACGAACCCGTCGATCGCACCACGATCGACGTCACGCTGCGCGTCACGAGCGATCTCGGCGAGACCGTGGTCCAGCGTAGCTGGGAGCTCGCGCGCGGCGACGAGGGCGTCTGGCTGCTGACCGCGCTGCCGGAGTGCTACTGATGGTCGCTGGTTGCTAGTCGCTGGTCGCTGGTCGCTGGTCGCTGGTACGGTCAGGTGACCGGCAAACGTCCGGTTCCTGTCATTCTGAGCGAAGCGAAAACTCTGACCCGCAGGTACCTACGCTTGGTGCGGAGGGGCCAGACCGTTCGCTTCGCCCAGCGTGACAACGTCCTCTTGTGAAAGGAGCGCATTACATGGAACTGAAGGATTCGGTTGCGATTGTCACCGGCGCGGCGCGCGGGATCGGCCG
>JBIOYF010000035.1:0-10694 GCA_044870035.1 Dehalococcoidia bacterium | reverse complement strand
TGAACGTCGCCTCCGCCAGGCGCAGCGACAGCGCCGCGGTGCGTTGCTGGCCGCGCGAAGCGAAGGACGCCGCCGCGACGCCGTTCAGCAGGAACGCCAGGTCGTCGCGGTGGGGTCCGGTAAGCGTGAGGCCGGAGCCGATGTCGCGCGGGCGGCCGGCGCGGTGCGCGTCGATGATCGCGGCCGGCAGGTCCTTCTCCTTCTTCAGCACCCGCTTGGCGTCCCAGCCCTCGAGGCGCGGGACGTAGGTAATCGATAGCTCCTCACTGCCGCCGCTCAGCTTCTTGTGCGCGGCGCGGGCGTGGCCGGCCAGCGCATCGACGGCCAAGGCGCGCTGGTGGATGATGAACGAGCCTTCGCGCGCGAGCTCCTCGTCCCAGAAGTCAAGCTCGTTCTGCTTCGCGTCGCCGGACTGGATGCGCCGCAAGAGCGCGTTGCGCTGCGTAGTGATCTTCTCGTACTGCTGGCGCGCGCGGAAGTACTGCGGGTCGAGTTGCGAGAGCGTCACGTCGAGGTAGCGGCGGCGGCCGGCCGGCGCGCCGCCGATCAGATCGAGGTCGCCGGTGCTGAAGAGCACCGCGGTGAGCTGGCCGACCATATCGATGCCGCGGCGCGGGACGCCGTTCACGCGCAGCCGCTTCGACGCGGTCCACTGTTTCGCGCGCGCCTTGCTGGGCCGGCCCGCGATGACCACCTCCAGCTCGATGGGCCCGCCGGCGCGTTCGACCTGCGCCGCCACGCGCGCAACCGGCTGCGCGTCCTTCAGGGCGGCCCAGCCGATCAGATCGGCATCGCCGGCCGCTCGTTCGGAGCGCGTGGTTGCCAGGAGAAAGACAGCCTCCAGCAGATTGCTCTTGCCCTGGGCGTTGTCACCCAGCAGCAGGGTCAGGCCTTTCCCGAGGTCGAGCTCTTGGCGCTTGTAGTTACGGAAGTGGGCGAGCGAGAGGTGGCGTATCCACATGCCGGCAGCTTAGCGCCGGCTCTCTCTCTCAACAAAGCGCAGTCGCAAGCGTTGCGCTTCCGGACGCGACTCCTCGATCGTCAGCTCTTCGCCCAGGGCTTGCGCCAGTGGTTCGACGATCTGGCGCGCCGCGACGGGGCGGCGTAGGACGAGCTGAAGCGAGGCTTCCTCGTTACGGAAGTTGAGGACGGAGGCCTTCTCGATGTCGGGCAGGCCTTCGATTGCCCGCTGGACGTCCATCAGGCCCTGAAACCCCGGCACGTCCGACAGGATCACGTTGACGCCCTGGTCACTGGGGCGGAACTGCGGCTCTTCGGGCAAGGCCGGCGCATCCGGTGCAGCGCGCTCGCGCGATGACTCGTGGTAGTCGCCGTTCAGCGCACGTTGGAGCTGCTCCAGGCGCATCTGCAGCTTGTCGGCCATCAGGGCGAGCGCGGACGATTCGTTGGAGAGCCGCTTGGCCTCGATGCCGAGGTGGTCGAGCGCGTCCTCGAAGCGATGGAGCACTTCGCCCAGCGAGCGCTTTACCTCGGCCATCTCGCCCGGCATCGTCTCGAAGCGGGCGAGCATGCGCTCCAGCTCGAAGTTCGCCTTGGGATCGGGCGCTCGTGGGGGCATCGCGGCTCCTGGTTGGGGCTGCTGGCTAGCGGCATTCGGCCGCGGCTGACTTGATCCGAACAGCTTCATGATCGGTTCCACCACGCGGTCGAGCGGGCCGCGCGTCCGGCGCGGACGTGGCCGGGACGGTTCGTCCACCAGCACCTCCGCCCCATTGTGACATAAGACGCGCCAGCCTGCCTGAGCCGCTGGGTAAGTATCGGCACCGCGGTAGGATGGCTGTACAATCTGGAAGCTGGAGACTCGCACCTCGACGTTCGAAGCTGGAGGCTGGAAGCTGGGGACGCAGGCTAAGCTGGGGAGGCAGGGTTGGGTCGAAGCTCGAACCTCGAACTTCGACCTTCGAGCTTCGAGGGTAAGGAGACGCGCGATGAAGACCGTAAGGCTACCGTATGGGGAAGGGACCGTGGAGGCCAGGCTGCCGGACCGCACGAAGCTCGTCGGTGGCGGCGGCGGCGAGGGGCGGCCGCGGCTCGCACCCGTGGCAGACCAGGCCGCGGCGGTTCGCGAGGCACTCGCGAAGCCGCTCGGTCTGCCACGCCTGGGCGAGCTGGTGCGGCCGCGCGCCCGCGTGCTGATCGCCTTCGACGACCCCACGGTGCCGTCGTTCGGGCCGGTACGCGGTCTGGGGATCGAGGCGGTGCTCTCGGAGCTGGCCTCGGCGGGCGTGCTGGAACAGAACGTGCAGCTCATCTGCGCGAACGCCCTCCACCGCAAGTGGACGCGCGATGAGCTGGCGCGCGTGATCGGCGAGGAGCTGGTGCGCCGCCTAGGCGATAGGCTTTCCTGCCACGACGCGGAGGACGCCCAGAACATCGTACATCTTGGCACGACGAAGAGCGGTTACGACGTGGAGGTCCACAAGGGCGTCGTCGACAGCGATCTGACGGTCTATGTGAACGCTGCCTGCCACATGGGGTTCGGCGGTGGCTGGAAGTCGGTCGCGGTCGGGCTGTCGACCTGGCGTTCGATCCGCTGGACGCACACCCCAGACGGCATGTCGATGTCGGTACGCAACAACCGCATGCACGAGGTGTTCAACGAGCAGGGCGAGTTCTTGGAGCAGCACCTCGGCCGGCGCGTCTTCAAGATCGAGACGGTCCTCGCAGACGCGACGAAGATCGGCCGGGTGTGGGCGGGTGGCGTCCGCGAGACGCGCGCGGCGGCACAGGAGGTGCTGGAGGAGCTGAACCCACCGCGCCGCAGCCAGGCGACGGAGAAGGCCGACGTGGTGATCTACGGCATCCCGGCGTGGAGCCCGTACGCGACCTTCGCGAAGATGAACCCGATCCTGACGCTGGTCTCGTCCGGGCTGGGCTACCTGGGCGGCTACATCGAGGCGCTCGGTAAGCCGGGCTGCAGCGTGATCGTGACGACGCCCTGCCCCGAGGAATGGGACCGCGAGCACCACGCGCCCTACCCCGAAGTGTGGGAGCGTGTCCTGCCGAAGACGAAGGACCCGTACGAGATCACCGACCGCTACGGCGAAGAGTTCGCGACGAACGCGCACTACATCGAGAAGTACCGCAACGCGTACGCGTTCCACCCGGTGCACGCGATCCTGGCGACGCACCCGCTGAAGCGGCTGCGCCACGCGGCGCGCGTGTTCTGCGCGGGCGCGCTCGACCCCAAGGTGCCGGAACGCGTCGGCTTCATTCCAGCGGCCTCGGTGGAGGAGGCCGTCGCGGAGGCGGAGGCGATCCACGGCACGGACTGCTCGATCGTCGTTGTCCCGAACGCCATGGGGTGAGGCTCTCGTTTAGCCGCGGAAGTCCCAGGTAACGGAACGGTCCGGGCGGAAGCGGACGTAGACGCGCTTGCCCCAGCCGATCAGCGTCTTCGCGTAGTCGGTCGCCGCCGCGACGTCGCCGTTCATGTACTTGGCGAACGCCTTGGCGATGCCATCGACATCGTTCTCCGGTCCCTCGACGGTCGCGCTGCCGTTGTAATGCACACCGGTGTACGGCCACTCCTTCGAGTCGATGAGCACGGAGCACGTCGGGTTGTTGCGCAGGTTGCGGACGAGGCGCGAGTCCTCAAACGTGTTCATCACGATCGCATCGCCGTCCGGCCAGGACCAGATCGGCGTGATCCGGATGTTCCCTTTCTTCGAGACGGTCGCGATCTTCGCGACGAGAGGCTGCCGCTTCATCGCCTGGACGTCGTCGTCATTGAGGGGCGGTACCTTCACGTGTTGCTCCTTCTCTGTGATGGATCGCTTCAAGCGTAGCGAACGGGACCGACGGAGCCAAAGCTTCGCCCGTATCGCGCCCTGCGAGGAGTTCTCTACAAGTCCAGACGGTCGAACTTCGGAGGGCGGCGCTCCATGAATGACGCGATGCCTTCCTTGAAGTCCGGGCGTTTGTTGCTGGCGGCCATGCGCGCTTCGGTGTCGAACATCGCTGTGCCCAGCGGCGTCATCAGATCGCGGTAGACCTGCTGCTTCATGTGCAGCAGCGCCGCCGGCGAGCAACGCTCGGCCAGCTCGCGCACGTAGGCCTGCGTTTCTGCGAGCAGCTTGTCGGGCGGAAACACGCGGTTGACGATACCGAGCTGGAACGCTTCTTGCGCGTCGAACTTGCGGCCGCTCCAGAAGACATCCAGCGCGCGCGCCGGACCGATCAGGCGCGGCAGCATCCAGCTCTGGCCGTGCTCGGCGACGAGGCCGCGCTGCGCGAACGACGTGGTGAAGACCGCACCCTCGGCGGCGAAGCGCAGGTCGCAGAAGACGACCAGCGACATGCCGTAGCCCGCAACCGGACCGTTGATCGCTGCGATGATCGGTTTCCGCACGGTGAGCAGGTACGTGAGGCCGTGGCGGAAGTCCTCGCCCATGGTGCGGTCGCCAGGGTGTGCTTCCAGGCCCTCGAACTTCTCGTCCGTCGTACCGCCCTGCTGCTGAATGATCTGGAGCGCCGCCATGTCCATGCCGGCGCAAAAGCCGCGGCCGGCGCCGGTGATCACGATGCCAACAACGTCGTTGTTGCGCTCGGCCTGATCGACGGCGTGCCGTAGCTCAGCGAGCATGCGGTACGTAGCCGCGTTCAGCCGGTCGGGGCGGTTCAGCGTGATCGTGGCGGCCGGGCCGGCGTTCTCGAGGAGGATGTCTTGGTACATGGCTGGTCTCCTTCGTTAAACAGGGCGCACAGCCGTGCGCCCCTACATTAGCGCACAGCCGCGGGCGTGCGGCGGCGTACCGGCCTGGCGCCGTTCCGGGCGGGGGCGCGCCCGCTCGGCGACACCGCGCGTCGTTGCGCTGTGGCTGCGCCCCGCCGCGACTTCTGTCCTCGGCGCGCCGCGCGCTTCGGGGCGTGGCGGTCGTACCAGCCGATCGTGCGCCGCGTGCGGTCGACTTCCTGCGACGGCGTCCGGGCGACGTGGAAGCCGCCCGGGTAACGGACAAACTCGACCGGCTTGCCCATCATCTTGAGCGTCTGGAAGATCTGCTCTGACTGCTCGATCGGGCAGCGCAGGTCCCCCTCCCAGTGCAACAGCAGCACGGGCGCCTTGACCTTACGCAGGTACGTGGTCGGCGATCGTTCGCGCAGCGCATCCTCGATCTCCCACGGTGCGCCGCCGTGCTCGTAGACCGAGAAGTTCGGAATGTCCGTCGTGCCGAACATGCTGACGTGTTCCGAGACCGGCGCTGCGACAACGGCGGCGCGAAAGCGATCGGTCTGGCCGACGGCCCAGGACGACATGAAGCCGCCGTACGAGCCGCCACCGATGTACAAGCGATCGCGATCGGCGACGCCGCGCCGGACGAGCAGGTCGACGCCGGCCATCAGGTCCTCGAAGTCTTTGCCGCCCCAGTCCTGGACGACGGCGTGCGCGAACTCCTCGCCGTAGCCCTGGCTCCCGCGCGGGTTCGGCAGCAGCACCACGTAGCCCGCCGCCGCGAGCGACTGATATTGCGCGACCGCTCCGGCGACCGTACCGGGGTGGTATGAGTGCGGCCCGCCGTGCACCTGGAGCGCGAGCGGGTAGCGCCGGCCTTTGCGGAACCCCGGCGGGTAGAGCACGAACGTCTCGATCTCGAGTCCGTCCGGCGCGCGGTAGGCGATGCGTCGCGTCGGACTGAGATCGACGGTCTTGCGGAGGTCGTCGTTCGCATTGCTCAGCATGCGCGCGCGCCCGGTGGCCAGCGCCGCGACGTACAGCTCGCTCGGATCCGATGTCCAGCTCGCGGCGAAGGCGGCGCTACGACCGTCCGGCGCGAGATCGAACCCGTCGATCTGGCGGTCGCCAGCGATCAGCTTGCTGACGGAGCCGTTCGCCACGCCGGCCCGGTGCAGCCCAACGGTACCGCGATCGACGGCCAAGAACAGCAGGCTCCGGCCATCGCGCGACCAGGCGAACGCCACGCCCGTGCCGCCGATCGTCCTGTCGAGCGGCGCGCTGACGGAGCGCGGCGCACGGCCGCCCTCCACTGGTAGGACCAGCAGGTGCGAGTTCTTGGCCGAAGCCGCCTCGCCGTTCTCGTGGCCGACGAATGCGAGCGAGCGGCCGTCTGGGGAATAGTGGGGCTGGCCAGCGTTACCGCGGCCGCGCGTGATCTTGCGCGCACGTCCGCCGTTCGCCGGGACGACGTAGACGTCGGCGCGCCACAGACGTTGCCAGCGCTCGCGCTCGCGGTCGGAGACGAACGTCAGCCACTTGCCGTCGGGCGACCAGGAAGGCTGCTCGTCGTGCCAGTCGCCGTTCGTGATCTGCGTGTCCTCGCCCGAGTCGACGTCGATGGTGAAGATGTGGAAGCGCCGGTTGTCGAAGTAGCCGACGCCGTCAAGCCGGTAGCGGAGATCGCGGATGACGCGTGGCGAGCCCTTCTCGGCGCCCTTGCGTTCCTTCGGCTCCTTGTAATTGCCGGTACGCTGGACGTAACCGATGCGCTTGCCGTCCGGCGACCAGGCCGGCTGCGCGACGCCAAACTTGCTCTTCGTGAGCTGGCGCGGCTCGCCTCCGTCCAGCGGCGCGAGGAAGAGCTGGTTCTTGTCGTTCCGACTGGAGACGAAGGCCAGATACCGGCCGTCGGGCGACCAGCGCGGGCTGTGATCGTGGTTGCCCTGCGTGAAGCGCCGGGGCGGCGTACGGCCATCGAGCCGCGCAGTGTAGATCGACATGTGCGTCTCGTCCGCTTCTCGGTCGACCGACGTGACGACGTAGGCAACGAGCTTGCCGTCGGGCGAGACGCGCGGGTCGCCGACGTTGTGGAAGAGGAGGAAGTCTTCGGGAGTGAGGGAGCGCTTACGTTGATTCGGCATGACGTTCTCCTCAGCTACGTGTCCAAGAATTCGATGAAGCCCAGGCGTTGTACTCGTAGAAGCTGCGGAGATGGTCCATCAGCTCGCTTCCTGTCGGGCGGACTCGCCGCGCTCGACGCCGACGAAGCGGCGCAGCTCCGGGATGACGATCGTGCGCTGCTGCCAGAGCGCCGGCGACGCCGAGTCGAACGGCTGGAACTCGGCGTTCGGCAGGCGCAGCGCCACCTCGCGGCCCAGATCGAACGGGACGTACGGGTCCTGACGCGAGTGGATCACGAGCGTGGGTGGCGTGACCCTGTCAACGATCGCCTCGACGTTGGCCGAGAACATCGCCTCCAGCAGCTTGGCCTGCATCTCGGGGCCGGCCGCGGCGAGCTGATGCTTGCGCACCTGGGCGATCTCTTCGCGGTCGAGGAACGGTTCACTGACGATATCGGAGAACGGTAGCCCGAAGTTGCGCGCATACTCTACCAGCGCCTTGCGCCGCTCCGGCGTGATGATCTTCGCGCCATCGAGGTAAGGCGCGCAGAGCACCAGGTGGCTCACGCGCTCGGGCTGCTGCGCGGCGTAGATCATCGCGATCGGGCCCGCCAGCAGCCCGAAGCTGACGACGTCGAAGTGGTCGAGCTGCAGGTGATCGGCGACGGCCGCGAGATCGAGCGCGGACGCCTCGGCCGAAACTTCGGGCACGTCGCGGTCGGAGAGGCCGCCGCCCCGCATGTCGTAACGGATCAGCGTGAAGCCCTCGGCGAGCTCTTCGAGGAACTCACGCGAGAACGGCACGTCCCACTCGAGGTCGATGTGCTGCGGCCAGCCGCAGGCGTAGAGGAGCGGCGGCCCGGAGCCGACGGTCGCGTACGCGATGCGGACGCCGTCGCTGGTGGTGCAGAAGCGGATCTGCTGTTCCATCCGAGTGCGCCGCCAGTATAACGCCCGCTTCCGAACCGGATGAAGCCCGTTCAGCTTTCCTTGACAGGTTCTAGTCCGCTCAGATACGATTGGCCCGCCTGCTCCCGGAATCAAACGCGGAGCGGGCTTAGCATCTCTCGAGGGACCGTATCGATGGATGAACAGGCTAAGAAGGCCGCGCTGCGTATGCTCACCTACGGTCTCTACGTGATCGGCACGCGCACGGGCCAAACGCTGAACGCCGCCGCGGTGAACTGGGTCACCCAGGCCTCGTTCGCGCCGCCGCTGCTGGCGATGGGCATCAAACGCGACAGCGACGCCTTCGCGCACATGAAGGAGAGCGGCGTCTTCGCGCTCAGCATGCTGGAGTCCGGCCAGAAGGATATGGCCTTCGCCCTCTTCAAGCCGACCGAGCACGACGGCGACAAGCTGAACGGCTATACATATGAAGCGCACGAGACCGGCGCGCCCGTCTTCGTCGATGCTCCCGCCTGGGTCGAGGGCAAAGTGACCGACATCGTCGAGCGCGGCGACCACGCCGTCGTCGTGGGCGAGGTGACGAACGCGGGCCTGCGCCGCGAGGCGAAGCCGCTCACGCTGGCGGAGACCGGCGTCTACTACGGAGGTTAATTGCCCCAGCCTTTAGGCTGGAGGGTAGTAAGGGCAACAATGAACGCACTGCATACCCCTATCTGCGATCTCTTCGGCATCGAGTACCCGATCTTTTTAGCGGGCATGGGCGGCGTCTCGACAGCGCCGCTCGTTGCCGCGGTCTCCAACGCGGGCGGGCTGGGCGTGATCGGGGCAGCGACGATGGGGCCCGAGGAGCTGCGCGAGCAGATCGAACAGACGCGTTCCCTGACCGACAAGCCGTTCGCCGTCGACCTGCTGGCGCCCAACCCGGACCGCATCCGGCCGCAGATCGATGTGATTTACGAGCAGGACGTGAAGGTCTTCGTCGCGGGACTGGCGGTGCCGGCCGAGTTCATCGATGAGATGCACCGGCGCGGGATGAAAGTGATCGTCATGTGCGGCAAGGTGCGCCACGCCCAGAAGTCGGAGCAGGCCGGCGCCGACGTCGTCGTCGCGCAGGGGACCGAGGCCGGCGGACACACCGGAGAGATCGGCGCGCTCGCGCTGATCCCGCAGACCGTGGATGCCGTGAAGATACCCGTGCTGGCCGCCGGCGGCATCGTCGACGGGCGCGGCCTGGTGGCATGCCTAGCCCTGGGCGCGCAAGGCGTAGTCATCGGGACGCGCTTCATCGCGTCGCAGGAGTCGCAGGCCGCGCAGGGCTACCGCCAGGCGATCGTCGATGCGCACGACGACGACACGATGCGCACGCGCGCCTACACGGGCAAGCCGGCGCGCACGATCAAGACGGACTACGCCGAGGAGTGGGAGACGCGCACGGACGAGATCCAGCCGTTCCCGATGCAGGCCGGCATCAGTGTGCAGAACCACGTAATGGACTACATGGGCCGCACGCCTCTCTTCGACGTGCACCGCACGTTCCTCCCCGCCGGACAGGGCTCGGGCGGCATCCACGAGATCAAGCCGGCCGCTCAGATCTTCCGCGACATCGTCAACGAAGCGGAGACCATCATCCGCGAGCGCTTCGGCGGCGCCGTCCCGACTCGCTCATAGCTCCGCTTGGGGGAGGACTCCTCGATGCGCTTCGGACAGCTCCACCTCTTCGAGCGGCCCGCCGGCCGCACGTCGAAAGAGATCATCGATGAGCAGATGGACATCATGGCGCAGGCCGAGGACCTGGGGTTCGACTCGGTCTGGCCGGCGGAGCATCACTTCCGCGAGTACGGCCACTGCGCGACGCCGGCGCTGACGCTCGCCGCGATCGCCGGCCGCACGAAGAAGATCCGCCTCGGGACGGGCGTTGTCGTGCTGCCGCTCAACCACCCGGTGCGCGTCGCCGAGGACTTCGCGTTCCTCGATATCTTGTCGAACGGTCGCGTCGACTTAGGCATCGGGCGCGGCTACCAACCCCACGAGTACCTGGGTTACGGCGTCGACCAGACGCGCTCGAAGGACATCTTCCGCGAGTCGGTCGAGATCATACAGAAGGCATGGACGGAAGCGTCCTTCAGCTACCACGGCGAGTTCTACAACTTCGACGACCTGAGCGTCTTCCCGCGGCCGCTCCAGCAGCCGCACCCGCCGGTCTGGATGGCCTCCGTCTCAGCGGAGACGTTCGAGGTCTGCGGCCGCCACGGGTTCAACCTGCTCTGCGCGCCGATCTTCGGCTTCAACGTCGCGACCGGCGCGAACCAGATCGAGCAGTACCGCGAGGCGCTGCGGCAGCACGGCCGCGACCCGAAGGACTTCGGCATCGGCGCGGTCAGCCTGACCTACGTCGCCGACACGACCGAGCAGGCGATGGCCGAGTTCGAGGACGGCGTGATGTGGTACATGCACACGTTCCAGAAGTACGTCTCCACGCCGAAGGGCCAGCCGCCCATCCCCGGCTTCGAGCTGTACGCGCAGATCCGCGACCTGCTCGACCTGGCCGCGTGGGACCGGCTGCTCGCGGTGGGCGCCGTCGTCTGCGGCAGCCCGGACCAGGTGGTCGATCAGATCGGTAAGATGGGCGAAACGTGCGGGTTCACGGAATATCTCGCCTGGACGCGTGTCGGCGGGCTGGACGCCGCGAAAGTCAACCGCTCGATGGAGCTGATGGCATCGAAGGTGATGCCGCAGCTACGCGGAGTTGGCGTAGGGGCATAGCAGGAACGAATTGGCCACAGATTCCCACTGATGGACTTCGCGTTTGGGCCCGAAGAAGAAGCGTTCCGCAGCGAAGTGCGCGCGTTTCTGAAGACGGAGCTGCGCGATCGGCCGGCGGGCCCTCCCGTCGAGGGCTGGGAGTTCTACCGCACGTTCCTCAAAAAGCTCGCCGCGAAGGGCTGGCTGACGCTCGCCTGGCCGGT
>JBIOYF010000034.1:0-2477 GCA_044870035.1 Dehalococcoidia bacterium | reverse complement strand
TGCGCGATGTCCCCGTGTTCGACTCTGATGTCCATACGACACTCTCCTTGTGTCCGGATGAAGGCCGGGCTTCAGCCCGGCGAACTCCCTGCCAGGCTAAAGCCTGGCCTTCGGGCTCTCCTCATCCTCGATGATCGCGTCCGCTTCGATCTCCACCAGCATCTCCGGCTCGACCAGGCGAGTGACCTGCACCATGCTGGTCACCGGCCGGATCTCGCCGAAGAACTCGGCGTGAGCCCTGGCGACGTCGTCAAAGTTAGCGATGTCGGTGACGAAGATGCGCGTCCGCACGACGTCCTTCATGCTGGCGCCGGCCTGCTCCAGGGCGGCCTCGATCTTGCGCAGGGCGCTGGCGGCCTGTCCGTAGGGGTCGGCGAGGTCCGTCGCCGTCGTGCCCGCGACGAAGACGTGGTGGCCGGCGCGCACAGCGCGGGAGTAACCGACGACAGGTTCCCAGGGCGCGCCGCTGCTGATGTTCTGGCGTCCCGGCATGCCGCTAGCCGCTCGCCTTCAGGCGCTGCCGGCAGTAGGCGTAGAGGGCTTCGTAGACGGGCAGCTCGGCGGCGAGCTGGGCGAGATCGTCCTGGTAGCTGAGCTGAAAGCCGGCGGCGATGGCGTCGAGGCCGCGCGACTCCGGCGTCAGGTCCTTGGCGGCGGTATCGGCGCCGCGCACGATCAGCGCCATCTCCTGCAGCGCCGGGTCGGTGAGCTTGTACTTTTTGATGATCGCGTCGAAGCTGCACTCGTCGCCGTGGTGGCCCAGCTCGACGTCCGGCACGTCGTACGCGACCGCGCCTTCGCGTTCGGCAACCGCCATCACCTGGTCGCCCGGTACGTAGAGGAACTCGGCTTCAGGGTCGACGAACTTCCTGATCAGCCACGGGCAGGCCACGCGGTCGACCTTGGGCCGGGCCCTCGTTACCCACTTCATGAGAGAGCCTCCTTGTCGAGTGCTTGCAGGTTGATACTACTGCCGGCGCCGCTTACAGATCGATAGCATCCTCGCCGCCGTCCAGCGGCACGCCTCTGAAGTGCTGCCAGATCAGTATGTCGTACACGATCTTCAGGCCGCCCCCGACCAGGAAAGGCAGTCCGACAGCGAGCTGCTGGCTGACCCCCGCGAGCAGCGGCCCGAGGGGCCGCACGGCGTAGCGTGCGGTGTTGGTGTACGCCGCCGCGGCCGTCCTCTCTTCCGGACGGACAAGGAGGGCGATGTACGCCTGTCTTGTCGGCACGTCCATCTGGCTGAGGGCCTGACGCCCGAGCAGCAGCGCGATCGCCAACGGCAGGTTCGGCGCGAACGCAATCGAGGCGAGCAGGATGTTCGATGGCAGATGGGAGAACACCATCGTCCTGAGTAGGCCGAAGCGCTCCGCCAGTCGAGTTGCTGCCAGGAAGGACGCGGTCTGCAGCAACCCCACTGCGAAGAAGAGCATTCCCAGTACCTCAACGGACAGGCCGAACTTGAGCCGGAACCAGTACGCGATGAAGCTCTGCACGACGAAGCCGCCGGCGAAGGCATCGACGGCGAATAGTCCACTCAGGCGGACGACAGCCGCACGGCTCTTCGTCAAAGGCGCAACTGTGCCGGCGGGCCGGCGCCGCGCCTCGACACGTTCGGAGAGCGACCAGGCCAGCGCCGCGCCTGCGAGGCCGACCGGAACGAAGGCCAGAAAGAAGCGGTGGTCCGCCGGTACGCTGCCCCACCAGTCACGCAGTAGAGCCGGCCCGCCCGCGGCCAGCGCTCCGGCTGATCCGAACAGCGTGGCGACGGCGTTGTAGACGCCGAACACGCGGGTCGTGGCTCCAGCGCTGAGGCCGCTGGGGAGCATCGCCTGTTCCAGAGACGTGAATGGCCCCGACTCCACCACTTCGGTGGAGAGCGTTCCGGTCAGCGCCACCAGGACGAGGAGCCAGAAGTTGCCGCTTAGGCCAAACGCGACACCCGACGCGGCCAGACCGAGAAACAAGACCGCGTACCAACGCCGCCGGCCTGCTCGTTCACCAAACGTGCCGATCGCAAGCGACATCAGGGCCGTCCCGGCGACCACGGCTGTTAGGAGCCCGCCAACTTGGAGCGCGGACCAGCCGCGCGCTTCCAGCGAGACACCAAGCAACACGGAGCCGAAGCCGTACGCTAATGCGCGCAGACTCTGGGCTGCGAGGATCACGCGAATGTCTGAGTTCATACTGCCCGACCCGTCACCGTTATACTTCTCGCCCTACGCGGGCGACAACCGAGGCGTAGCTCGCGCTCACGCTGCGATTGTCGCCGGATGGTGCCTATGCTTCACTGCCAGTAGGAGGAAGCGCGTGGCGATCAGCGTGGGTGCGGCCTCCCGCAAGATCATTGATTCGGTCGGGCAGCGGCGCGTCTACCGGGACGTCTTCGAGATCCTGCTCGTCGCGCTCGCGTTCCTGCTCTACTTCATCGTCCGCGGCAGCGTGGTCGACCGCCACGCCGAGGCGCTCAGCCA
>JBIOYF010000033.1:0-5850 GCA_044870035.1 Dehalococcoidia bacterium | reverse complement strand
CGGCTGGGCGTCAAGCGCTACGACGGCAACCTGGTGCTGCCGGGCACGATCATCCTGCGTCAGCGCGGCACGCGCATCCACCCCGGCAAGAACGTGGGGCTGGGACGCGACTTCACGATCTACTCGCTGATCGAAGGACGCGTGAAGTTCGAGCCATATGCCAAGCGTCGACGCAAGCAAGTGAGCGTCTATTCCAAGTAACGAGAAGCCCCGGCCTTCAGGCTGGGGGTCGGCAATCCAAAAACAAAGGACCAACATGAAACAGGGAATCCACCCCGAATACGTCGAAGCGGTTGTCCACTGCGCGTGCGGCAACACGTTCAATACGCGGGCCACGAAGGCCGACATCCACGTCGAGGTGTGCAGCGCCTGCCACCCGTACTTCACGGGCGAGCAGCGCATCGTTGACACCGCGGGCCGCGTCGAGCGGTTCAAGCGCCGCTACGGCATCAAAGAGTAGCTGACTACTCCAGCTGGTCCCCCTCGTTCGTTCTCGGACCGAGTGTACGAGCGCCTCGTCGGGCGTCCCGTACCGGACGAGACGCTGCGCTGGGTCGCGCGCCAGTTCGGTCGCGGCTCGAAGGTCGTCGCGGTTCGGCGGCTGCGCGGCGGCAGCTCGACGGCGATCCACGGCGTCGATGTGGAGGACCGCCGCGGTGACCGACATCCGCTCGTGCTGCGGCGCTTCATCCGGCCGAACTGGAAGTACCCCGGCCTGCCGCGCCGCGAAGCGAACGTGCTCGGCCTGCTCGAACGCGCGGGCTATCCGGCGCCCCGGCTGATCGCGTTCGACGATGGGCCGCGCGAGTGCGACGTGCGCGCGCTGCTCATGACGCGACTGCCCGGCCGCGTTGTGCTGGCGCCGAAGGATATGACGAAGTGGCTACGCCAGATGGCGGCAGCACTCCCGCCGGTCCACGACGTGCCGATCGGCATCGGGCTGCGGCGCTACCGCCCCTACAGCGATCCGCGCATGCTCGACGTGCCCGTGTGGTCGAAGGAGCCGCGTGCGTGGCGCGCCGTCCTTGATCTCGCGCAGTCGCCGCAGCCGAGAACGCGGCCGCGCTTCATCCACCGCGATTATCATCCGGGCAACGTCCTCTGGCGGCGCGGCCGCGTATCAGGTGTGATCGATTGGAACAGCGCCTGTGGCGGGCCGCCGGGCATCGATCTCGGACACTGCCGGGTGAACCTGGTGCGGCTGCACGGCCTCGATGTCGCCGATCGCTTTCTGGCCGAGTACGCGTCGGTGACAGGCACGAACGTCTCGGACTATGCGCCGTACTGGGACGCGATCGCGCTCGTTGACTCGGGCCTCGCCTTAGGGAAGGGCGTTGGGCCGGACACGGCGCGGCTGGGGCCTCGTGGGCTCACGGTGGCATCGATGCGCCGCCGGCTGGGCAAGTTTGCGGTGGCTATAGCGGGACGAGGCTAGCTCAGCAACTAAACGCAGAGAAGAGGTCGGTGCAAGAACCAAGGAATGTTTGGAAGGCAAGGCTCATGATGGCGAATAGGAGCCAGGCAGGAGCGAGAAACGCGACAGTCGTTTGCACGGACGCTCTACGAGCGCGGGCAACAAGCGTGGGAACAGCGGCCGTCGCAACGAGCATTGTGCCGTAGAGGAACCAAAAGAGGATCTGAGCGCCGCGCCTTTCAGAATTAGTTAGGCCGCGCGAATCGCGCAGAACTTCGACAAGGCCCCAGAAGGCCTGGAAGACCAATGCGTGGAAGAACGCGACGACTATCACGAACGAGAGACTTATGAGAATCGCAGACCGGAAGTTCGCGCCACCCATGGCGGAGATGGTACCACTAAGAACTTGACGAGGCACGAGGCGCTCGGCCATGCTGTCTTTGAGATGTACCGAGTTCACGTGTCGAGCTCCGGTCGAGTAGTCATACCGAAGGCTATTCGGGAGCAGCTAGAGATTGAATGCGGCGACGAGTTCGACGTGACCGTCGTGCATGGTGCGATCCAGTTGCGTCGGAAAGATGATTGGCGTCGATGGCAGGGCGTACTTGCCGGAACCGGCGCGCTGCAGGACCTCGAAACTGAACATCGCCGCGAGATCGAGTCGGGGCGCTAGAATGGCTTGTTTGACATGAGTGAAGAAGACGCCACAGTTCCCGCCTTGCCCCCCAGCTTGGGAGGGCAGGCGGTCATCGAAGGCGTCATGATCCGCGGGCCAAGGGGCGCCGCGGTCTGCGTGCGCAAGCCCGACGGCGAGATCGCGTGTCGCACGGAGCGCGTGAGCGACGCTCGCACGCTGCGCACCGTGCCCGTGCTGCGCGGCGTGTCGGCGCTGGCGGACACGATGACGCAGGGCATGCGCGGGCTGATCTGGTCGGCCCAGGTGGCGGCCGGCCACGAGGCCGAGGAGCCAAGCAACCGGCAGGTGCGCATGAGCACCGTGATGTCGCTGGGGATTATGTCGGCGTTCTTCGTACTGGCGCCATCGGCGGCGAACCGGAACGCCGAACGCCTCGCGAAGCGGCTGCGGGTGCCCTCACGGCTGACCGGCGCGTTCGAAGGCTTCACGCGCATCGGCATGCTGGTCGGCTATCTGCGCACGATCGGGCGGCTGCCGCAGGCACAGCGGCTCTTCGCCTACCACGGCGCCGAGCACCGCGCGATCCAGGCGTACGAGGCGGGCGAGCCGCTGGAGGTGCGTTCGCTTGAGCACTTCCCCAATGCGCACGTCCGCTGCGGCACGAGCTTTCTGCTGACGTCGACGGTGCTGTCTTCACTCGTGTTCGGCGCGCTGGGGCCGCAGACGTTCCGGCAGCGCATCTTCACGCGGCTGGCGCTGCTGCCCGTCGTCGCAGGACTCAGCTATGAAGCGATCCGGCTCGCCAGCGTGTCGGACAATCCACTCTTCCGGCTGCTCTTCCGGCCGAACATGCAGCTTCAGGCGCTCACCACTCGCGATCCCGACGAAGGGCAGATGGAAGTCGCGCTGGCCGCGGTCCGAGCCGCGCTCGCCCTCCACGAAGGCGGGTAAAACTTCGCCCCATGCCGAAGAGTCGTAAACGTGTCAGCAAGGCACGGAGCGATCCGCTGAAGCGACTGCGCGCGATCTGTCTCGCGCTGCCGGAGGCGACGGAGGTCGGCTTCGGCGGGCACGAGAACTCGCCGACGTTCCGTGTGCGCGACAAGATCTTCGCGATGTACACGGACGATCACCACGGAGACGGCCGCGTCGCCGTCTGGTGCAAGGCGCCGCCCGGAGCGCAGGATGTGCTGGTGGGCGCCGACCCGGAGCGGTTCTTCAAGCCGCCGTACGTGGGCCCGAAGGGCTGGATCGGCGTGCGGCTTGATCGTCCGGTGGATTGGGACCAGCTCGCCGACTTCGTAACGGAGAGCTACGGCATGACGGCCCCGAAGCGGTTGCTGGCCCAGCTCAGGTAAGGGAAGACCGCCGCCTGCCGGGTCTGTCGGCCTTTCGGCAGGCTTGGGGTGCCGGAACCGAACTTCGGGCCGATAGGGCGCACAGCTGCGCGCCCCTAGAATGAGCCTCCTGTAAGTCTTGACAAGGCCCCGACCTGGTGTTAGGTTAGTGCTGCTATGAAGCATAGTGAGTCGTCACTAACTATCTGATGCCGAGAGCCCGGAAGCTCCCCGCCCAGCATCGCAAGCGCCAGATCATCGAATCTGCGCGGGACGTCTTCGCCGGCCAGAGCTTCGCAAAAGTGGGAACGGCCGACCTGGCTAAGGCGGCGGGCCTCTCGGAACCGGCCCTCTACCGCTACTTCTCTGGCAAAAAAGAGCTCTTCCTGGCCACCCTCCAGTCGACCGGGCCCAAACTCCTCGACATGTGGCAGGAGATCGCCTCGGACATCGAGGACCCGCTCGAGACGCTCTGGGCGATCGGCGTCCACTACTACGACCACCTGCAGAGCCACTCCGGCAACATGAAGATCCAGTTCCAGGCCGTCTCCGAGGCGGACGACCCCGACATCCGCGCGGCGTTGCGCGAAAACTTCGAGGCGTTCGTGCGCTTCGTGGCCGAGACGCTCGATGAAGGCAAGCGGCGCGGCATCGTCCGCCGTGATGTCGACTCGCACGTGCTTGCGTGGCAGTTTCTCGGTATCGGTTTCACGCTCGACTTGATGCACCTGCTCGGCTTCGGCTCGACGCTCGATCGCGGCAAGGCGGAGCAGTGGGCGCTGCTCTATCAGCAGATGTTGCGCGCGCCGCGGCCGCGCGGTCGCGTCGGGCCGGGCGTGCGCGCGGTGTCCGAGCTGGCGCCGGCGCCCCTGGAGGTGTAGGAGATGGACTTCGGCGATAGCCCGGAAGAAGCAGCGTTTCGACAGCAGGTCCGCGACTTCATCAAGACAGAGCTCCCGGCGGAGCTGAACCGTCGCGGGACGGGCGGCGCCATGTTCGGCGGCGGCAGCGGCCGCTTTGCGAACCCGGACTACTGGAAAGTGCTGGGCGGCTGGCTGAAGAAGCTCGACTCGCGCGGCTGGGTCGCGCCGGCCTGGCCGAAGGAGTACGGCGGCGGCGGCCTGAGCGTCATCGAGCAGTTCATCCTGAATATGGAGATGGCGCTGGAAGGCGCGCCGCGCAGCCCGAACCAGATCGGCCTCGGCTGGGTCGGCCCGACGCTGATCCTCTACGGCACCGAGGAGCAGAAGCAGAAGCACCTGCGGCCGATCTTGAGCAATCAGGCCTTCTGGTGCCAGGGCTTCAGCGAGCCGGGCGCCGGCTCCGACCTGGCGTCGCTGCAGACGCGCGGCGTCCGCGACGGCGATGACTATGTGATCAACGGGCAGAAGATCTGGACGTCCGGCGCGCACGCGGCGCACTGGATGATCCTGCTCGCCCGCACCGACCCGAACGCGCCGAAGCACAAGGGGATCAGCTACTTTCTCGTCGATATGAAGTCGCCGGGGATCACGATCCGGCCGCTGGAGAACATGGCCGGCAGCCACGACTTCAACGAGGTCTTCCTCGACAACGTGCGTGTGCCGAAGGAGAACCTGGTCGGCGAAGAGAACCGCGGCTGGTACATCGGTACCGCCACGCTGGACTTCGAGCGCTCCGGCATCGCGACGGGCGTCTCGCACGGGCTGACGGTGCAGGACTACATCCGCTTCGTCCACAAGCACCGCAACGACCCGACGTGCACGGCTGCGCGCAACCCGAAGGTGCGCTACGAGCTGGCCGACCGCGCGATCGAGGCGGAGGTGGAGCAGCTGCTCAGCTATCAAGTGATCGGCCTGCAGAAGCGCGGCATGATACCCAACCACGAGGCGTCGGTCGCGAAGCTGTTCTCGACCGAGATGGACCAGCGCATCGCCGCGACGGGGCTCAAGATCCTCGGCCAGTACGGACAGATCATGAAGGACGTATCGTATGTGGCGATGAGTGGCCGCATGCCTTCTATGTATATGTACGCCACCACCAGCACGATCGGCGGCGGCACGAGCGAGATCCAGCGCAACATCATCGCCCAGCGAGGCCTGGGCATGCCGAGAGGATGACGTTGGAAGCTAGACGCTAGAAGCTGGCAGCGCTCGCATCGCGAGGTGTGTCTAGCTTCCAGCCTCCAGCTTCTAGGAATGGAGGAAACCATGGACTTTCGAGATAAGCCCGAGGAAGCCGCGTTTCGTAAGGAAGTCCGCGACTTCATCAGTGGCGAGCTGCCCGATCGCTTTCGCGGCATCGCGGGCTACGGCATGATGGGCGGCGGTGAGGGTGCCGGCGGAGATGTGCGGTCGCGCTTCGAGGAGCTGAAGGAGTGGCGTGCGAAGCTCTCCAACAAGGGCTGGATCGCGCCAGCCTGGCCGAAGGAGTACGGCGGCGCCGGCCTCGGTGTGATGGAGCAGTTCATCATGAACGAGGAG
>JBIOYF010000032.1:0-3252 GCA_044870035.1 Dehalococcoidia bacterium | reverse complement strand
CAGCGCGCGCGACAGCTCGCTCGCCTGCTCGCGCGTCCGCGTGACGAGCACGCGCAGGCCGAAGAGCGGCTTCGTGTCGAACCAGCGGACCGTGTCGCGCAGGCGGACGACCTCCCCGACGACGGCGATCGCCGGCGGGCGCACCGCAGCTGCCTCGGCCTTCGCCACGATATCGCTCAGCGTGCCGCTGATCGTGCGCTGACGCGGCAGCGTGCCCCACTCGATCACGGCCGCGGGCGTCGACCCGGCGCGGCCGGCGCCGACGAGCCGCTCGACGATCTCCGGGAGTTGGCCGGCGCCCATCAGCAGCACCAGCGTATCGACGGCGGTGGCGAGCTTCGCCCAGTCGACGTCGGGCTCCGCTTTCGTCGGGTCCTCGTGCCCCGTAACGAACGCGACGGACGACGCTATGCCGCGGTGCGTGACGGGAATGCCCGCGTACGCCGGCGCGGCGATTGCGGACGAAACGCCCGGCACCACCTCGAACGGGATGCCCGCGGCCGCAAGCGCTGCCGCCTCTTCGCCGCCGCGCCCGAACACGAACGGGTCGCCGCCCTTCAGGCGCACAACGGTCCTTCCGGCGCGCGCGCGGTCGATCAGGAGCGCGTTGATCTCGTCCTGCGACATCGCGTGCGCCTGCGGGCCCTTGCCCGCGAAGATGCGCTCAGCCGACGCCGGAGCGAGATCGAGCAGTCGGGGGTTGACGAGGCGGTCGTAGACGACGACATCGGCGCGGGCGAGGGCGGCAGCGCCGGCGACAGTGATCAGGCCGGGGTCGCCCGGCCCTGCGCCGACGAGGAGGACAGTTCCCTTCTCCATTACGGGCCGGTTGACGGCACGTAGAAGCTAGCGTTCAGGCTGAGCAGCTGCTCGGCAAGCCGGGCGCCGAGCGTCGTCGCGTCGGTCACGGCGCCCGTCTGCTCCGATCGGAAGAGCTCCGTTCCGGTGTCGTCCGAGCTGAAGCCGCGGATGCGCAGCATTGCGCCGTCGATCTCAGCGAGCGCGCCGAAGGGCAGCCGGCAGCCACCCCCGAGCCGCTGGAGGAACGCGCGCTCCGCCTCGACAGCCACGCGGGCGCTCCGGTCGTCGATCGCCGCGAGCAGCTGGAGCAGCTCGGTGTCGTCGGCGCGCGCTTCCACGGCCAGCGCCCCCTGCCCGACCGCCGGCAGCAGCTCCTCCGGCTCGAAGACCTGTGACGCTCGGCCGAGCAGCCCGAGGCGCTCCAGCCCCGCGACCGCGAGCACCGCACCGTCGTAGTCGCCCTCGTCTACCTTTCGGATGCGCGTCTCGACGTTGCCGCGAATGTCGGCCGGCTCGACGTCGCTGCGCAGCGCGCGGAGCTGGACGGCGCGGCGGGCGCTGCCGGTGCCGATGCGCGCGCCCGGCCGCAGGTCCGCAAGCCGGGCCCCGTCTCGCGTGACGAGCGCGTCGCGCGGATCACCGCGCTGCGGGACCGCAGCGATGACGCAGCCTTCGGCGAGATCGGCGGGGACGTCCTTCAGGCTGTGGATAGCAACATCTATCTCACGGCGGAGCAACGCCGCCTCGATCTCCTTGACGAAGACGCCCTGCCCGCCGATCGCCGTCAGCGACTCGCCGGGGCGCCGGTCGCCCTCCGTCCGGATCTCGCGGACCTCGATCTCGATGTCGCTGTAGTGTTCGCGCAGCGCCGTTACCACCAGCTCGGTCTGACGGAGCGCCAGCCGGCTGCCGCGCGTACCGACGGTGAGCCTGCGCCCGGCGGTCACGCTAGTCCCCGCGCGGGTCCGCGGCGTCGTTCAGCGGTGGCTCGCCGTCCAGCGCGAACAGCTCGCGCAGCGTGCCGACGTAACGCTCGCCGTCGGCGCCCTTGAGCCGCGCGATCGGGTCGTGGAGCAGCTTCTTGACCAGCGCGTTCGACATCGCCTCGATGGCGGCGCGCTCCTTCGCGCTCAGCTCCGGCGCGCGTTTCAGCGTACGCGCCAGCTCGGCATCGCGCAGCGCGTCGGCGCGTCCGCGCAGCGCGGCGACGGTCGGGACAACGCCGCGCTCGCGAAGCCAGCCCGCGAAGCGCGCCACGCCTTCCTCGACGATGCGCTCAACCTTCGTCAGCTCCTGTCGCCGCGCGCTCCGGTTCTCCTCCACCACAGACTGCAGGTCGTCGATGTCGTAGAGGTGCACCTGAGGGAACTCACGCACGGCGGGGTCGATGTCGCGGGGCACGGCGATGTCGATGAGCAGCAGCGGACGTCCGTTGCGTAGCGCCACGGCTTGCGTCACTTCGCCGCGGCCGATAAGAAACTCCGGCGCCGCGCTCGAGCTGATCACGATGTCCGCGTCGGCCATGGCGGACGTCAGCTTCTCGAACGCCACGGCTTCGCCGTCCAGCTCGGCGGCCAGCTCGCGCGCCCGTTCGCGCCGGCGGTTCGTCACGAGCAGCCGTGACGTCCCGTTGCGCGCCAGGCTCCGCGCCGTCAGCTTGCCCGCCTCGCCGGCGCTGACGATGAGCACCGTGCGGCTCGAAAGATCGCCGAGGACCTGGCGCGCCAGCGCCACGGCCGTCGAGCTGACCGAGACCGCGTGATGGCCGATCGCCGTCTCGCTGCGCGCGCGTCGCCCGACGCGGATCGCTTCGTGGAAGAGCTGCGACAGCACGGCGTTGTGCGTGCCGGCCGCCGTCGCGGCCGAGAACGCGCCCCGCACCTGCCCCAGGATCTCCGCCTCGCCGAGCACCATCGACTCCACGCCGGCCGCGACGCGCAGGAGATGGCGCACGGCGTCCTGTTCGGCCAGGTGGTAGAACACCTCGTCCGGCACATCCGGCGCGTCCTTCAGCTCGCGCAACAGCGCGATGACCGAGCCGGCCGCGATCGGGTGGTGCGACGCGAGATAGACCTCGGTGCGGTTGCACGTGGAGAGCAGAATGGCCGCGCCACCGAAGCGCGGCAGCACGGCGAGCAACTCGTCGTTGGAGAAGGCGAAGCGCTCGCGGACGGAGACCGGCGCGGTCTTGTGGTTAATGCCGACGAGCGTGATGTGCATGTTCACCCTGCCGTGGGACACGCCGCAGGCGTGTCGCTCCTGTCAGGCTAAAGCCTGACCCTCGAAACTTCCCACCAGCTCCGGCACGAGCTCCCCGACGCCGAGCGACTGGAGCAGGCGCGCCTTCGCCTGTCGATACTTGCGCTGCGCGAGCAAGACCCGCAGCTCCTCATCGATCGCGTCCTGCCAGACTTCGACGTCCGGCCGGATGCCGCGCGAACGGAGGTCGAC
>JBIOYF010000031.1:0-2442 GCA_044870035.1 Dehalococcoidia bacterium | reverse complement strand
CGGCTGAGGACCTGCTCCCTGATCGATCGCAACCGATCCTCGATGCGGTTGGTGACCGTCGATCGGATGTAGCTCTCCGGCACGCGCTGCGGTACGACGAGGATCAGCGTCTCCGAGCGATACAGGTTCGGCAGCGATCGCGTGATCAGGAAGGCTGCGATGCCGAAGACGACGATCGGGCAGATGATCAGCCACTTGCGCCGCATGACGGCGTCGAGCACGTCCTGGGGTGTGTACGTGTGCCCTGGAATCATGATTTCCCCGTCAGCGCCGCCCAGATATCGAGGCCGAATCTCGTGCCGTGCTGCACGCGGCGGAACGGTACGTCCGGCGGCAGCGAGATCCCGTTAGGGAAGCGGTGCTGGTAATACAGGTGCTCCACGTAGAGCTGGAAGTGACGCCCGAGCGCCACCGCCGTCCGCGCCTCCGCCACGTAGCTGACGTACCGCGAGGAAGACCCGTTCAGATCGAAGTCGCCGAACGCGTAAGAGCCGCGCAAGCGCATCGACGTGCGGCGCCCCAGAAAGCCCCCCATCGTGAAGCCCGTGCTGTTGCCGATGAACGGTTTGGGCAGCAGATCGGCAACCTGCAGCCCGCGATCGAAGGTGACGGCGGTCTGCCAGCTCCTGCCGATGCGATGCGCCAGCGTCGCCGATCCCGCGGCGACGAAACGGCGGCCGGATTCGGTCGACGTGATGCTCGAGCCAGTGGTGAACGTGACGCTCGTCCGGCGCGACGCGGTGAGCGATCGATTGACGTCGATGCCAAGCGCCAGGTCCTGCACCAGCATCGGGTCGGTGGCGCCGGCCTTCAGCATGCGCACGCCGTCGCCGAGCCGCAGCGCGATGCCCCTTGCGAACTCGTAGGTATACGCGGCGCCCGCCTGGTGGCTGATCGGCCCGGGCTCGCCTGACCGGAAGGTGGTGACGCGGCCGTCGTATCCCGCGGTCAACACGCCGCGGCGTCCGACCTGGCGCACGACAGACGTGTCGCCCGTGAGCGTGGTCGACGCGTTCGTCGCAATCGCCGCATCCGTGCCGCCGGTTGTGTCGGTTGAAATCGGCAGCCCGAGCACTTGGTGAAATGGCGTATAGAGCAGGCCCCCGGCGGCGCGCACGATGGTGCGTCGGCTCGCACGGAGCTCCACGCTCCCGGACCCTGACTGCTCGGTCGTCGTGAGGCCGGTCAGCGAGTACAGCCGGAGCGCATTGCCAAGGCTTCCGTTCAGCGTCGCCGTCCGCGTCTTGCGACGATAGAAGAGTCCCGTCGTCACGCCCGAGTAGAACTGCCCGTCCTGCAGCGACGCCTCGTCGGCGCCTTCGCCTGCGCGCGCGAGCGTCTGTCCGCGCGCTTCGTAAGTCGTCACGCGCAACTCGACGACGGGGTGTGACGTGAGCGCGACGTCCGGGTCGGGCCCGAACAGTCCGCGATAGATGCGCGCCGGCTGTTCGGCGGCCAGCAGCACCGGACCGTCGGCGGCGGCCGCGAGCAGCACGCTCGCGACGAGAAGATTTCTGCCCAACGTCTGCATCAGGCCGACCTAAGGAACGACGACCGTGTCGCCTGGCTTGAGCGCGACGTTCTGCTGCAGCTTCTTGCCGCGCACGACCTCGTTGTAGTCGAACGCCAGCTGGATCTGCTGCCCGGGCTCGTTGCGCATGATGACGATGCTGTCGCGCTTTGCGTACTCCTTGAAGCCGCCGGCATTTGCGATGAGCTGCAGCACGGTCATGGGCCCCGTCAGCGTGTAGACGCCGGGCTTCTCGACTTCGCCCATGATGAAGACCCTGCGGCTGTTGATCTGCTTCACGACGACGGTGGCGTTCGGGTCCTCGATGTAGTGCGACGCTTCTTCATTGAGGCGCACGCGCAGCTCGTCGGGCGTCAGCCCGGCCGCCTGGACATCGTTCAGCAGCGGCGTCGAGATCTTTCCGTCGGGTCTGACGATGACGTCCCCCGATATGTCCTTGTCCTTCCAGAACAGGATCGTGAGGACGTCTTCGGGCCCGATGACGTAGCCGGCAGGCGTCACCGCGCTCGCCGATTCCGCGCCGCGGGGCCGAGCTGCAGGCCCGGCGGCAGACGGTCCGCCTTGCTGGGCCGCCTCCGCCGAAGCCATGGCGCCCAAGGCCATCGGCGCGGTGAGGACGAACACGATTGCCGTGGCCGCCAGTCGCTGCATCTCTCGCGTCATCGGCGCTTACCGGTACTGCTTGAACGGAAGCTGGCAGTGGTGCTTCCGCAGGAAGTTGAGGAACCGTTTGTATTCGCCCGGCTCCATGTTGAACATGCGCGCCAGGACCTTGTAGTTGCCACGCGACTCCTCGAGTCCCTTGCGGATCACGTCGCGCACGGTGCCCCGCGTGATCTCGCGATGGATGTAGAGCGGGTAGACGGTCGTCCAGAACGATTCCTTGTCCGTCATGAGCCGCGAGAACAGAT
>JBIOYF010000030.1:0-5764 GCA_044870035.1 Dehalococcoidia bacterium | reverse complement strand
CAGGTCTACTCGCAGGGCTACATGGCGGGCGACGGCGGCTATTCGCGCTACTTCGCCTACATGTCGCTCTTCACCGCGTCGATGCTCGGCCTGGTTCTCGTCGACAGCATCCTCGTCCTGTACGTCTTCTGGGAGCTTGTCGGGCTCTGCTCGTACCTGCTGATCGGCTTCTGGTTCCACAAGCCGTCCGCGGCGCGCGCCGCGATGAAGGCATTCCTCGTCACGCGCCTGGGCGACGTCGGCTTCTTGCTCGCGATCATCCTGATCTGGGTGAAGACAGGCACGTTCGAGATCGGCGAGATCCAAACCCTCGCGGTCTCCGGCGCCATCGGCGTGAACGTGCTGACGGTGTTCGGGCTCGGTGTTTTTGCGGGCGCAGCCGGCAAGTCGGCGCAGTTCCCGTTGCACGTCTGGCTGCCCGACGCGATGGAGGGCCCCACGCCCGTCTCCGCGCTGATCCACGCCGCGACGATGGTCGCAGCGGGCGTCTACCTCGTCGCGCGGCTGTTCCCGATCTTCGAGGTCGCCGACAACGCGCGGCTCACGATCGCGGCGATAGGCGGAACGACGGCGCTCATTGCGGCGCTATTGGGCCTGGTGATGACCGACATCAAGCGCGTGCTCGCCTACTCGACGATCAGTCAGCTCGGCTACATGATGCTCGCGATCGGTGTCGGTGGTTACGTGGCAGGGATCTTTCACTTGCTCACGCACGCCTACTTCAAGGCGCTGCTCTTTCTCGGGTCGGGCAGCGTGAACCACTCGACGAACACGTTCGACATGCGCAAGATGGGCGGGCTGCGTCGCTACATGCCCTGGACCTACGCAACGTTCATGCTCGCGTCGCTCAGCCTGGCCGGGCTCTTCCCGTTGTCCGGCTTCTGGAGCAAGGACGAGATCCTGGGCGAGGCCTGGCACGATCACCGGGCGCTCTTCTGGGTCGCGCTCGCTGTCGTGTTCCTTACTGCGTTCTACATGTTCCGCACTATCTTCATGACGTTTGAGGGCGAGTACCAGGGCGGCGAAGCGCCGGAAGACGGAGCCCACGGCGCCGATCCTGCGCACCCGCACGAGTCGCCTTGGGTGATAGCGCTGCCGCTCGCCGTGCTGGCCGTGCCCGCCGCGCTGATCGGTTTCGCGAACATCAACGGCGGCGTCGAGCATCTGCTGGCCGGCGCGCTACCGCCCGAGACTGAGGAGGCGCTGCGCGACCTCAGCTTCAACTGGCCGATCGCGCTCGGGTCGACCGCCATGGCGCTCGCCGGCATCGGCTCTGCCTGGCTGTTCTACGGCGCGAAGGTGCTCTCGGCCGAGCGCGTGCGCGTCGCGCTGCGGCCCGTCCACTACGTGCTCGAGCGCAAGTATTTCCTCGACGATCTGTACGAGGGCGTGATCGTGCGGAACGTCGTCTACAACAGCGTCGCGGCGACATGCGACTGGTTCGACGCTACAGTAGTCGACGGCGTCGCGAACGGTGTGGCCACGTCGATGCGCCTCGGCTCGAGCGGGCTGCGTCTGCTGCAGACCGGTCAGGTGCAGGTGTACGGCGCGATGGGGCTGCTGGGCATCGTCCTGGCGGGCGGCCTGATCTTTCTCCTGAACCCGTTGTGAGGCAGCGATGCTGACGTTTCTCGTCTTCTTTCCGGTGATCGGCGCCTTCGCCGTCGCGACGCTGCCCTCGAAGCAGGAAGCGCAGTCCAAGTACATGGCGCTCGCGGTCACGGGCATCGTGCTCGTCGTGTCGCTCGTCGCGTTCGCGATGTTCGACCGCAACCAGGACGGCCTCCAATTCGTCGACCGGTTCCGCTGGATCCGTGAGCAGAGCGCCGGCTTCGAGATCCAGTACTTCCTCGGGATCGACGGGCTCAGCCTGACGATGGTGATCCTAACGACGTTCCTCTTTGTCGTCTCCATACTGATTTCCTGGAACGTCACGCTGCGGCCGAAGGAGTACTTCGCCTGGCTCCTCGTTCTGGAGACGGGCGTGCTCGGCGTTTTCACAGCGCAGGACCTGATCCTCTTCTTCCTGTTCTGGGAAGTCGAGCTGCTGCCGATGTACTTCCTGATCTCGATCTGGGGTACCGGACGCAAGGAATACTCCGCGCTCAAGTTCGTGCTCTTCACCATCACCGGCAGCGCGCTTATGCTGGCCGGCTTCCTCGTCCTCGCGTTCTCCGCGAGCCCGTCGACGTTCGACATGCAGGTGCTCAGCCAGGCCGACATGAGCAACGTCCTCTTGCCCCTCCCGGCGGTCTTCTTCCTGATCTTTGCCGCGTTCGCGATCAAGCTGCCCATCGTTCCCTTACATACGTGGTTGCCGGATGCCCACACCGACGCGCCGACCGCGGTCAGCGTGATCCTGGCGGGCGTGCTGCTGAAGATGGGCGGCTACGGGATGCTGCGCATTCTCGTCGGCATCCTGCCGGACACGGCGTCCGACTACGCTGTCTGGCTCGCCGCGATCGCCGCGATCAGCATCATCTACGGCGCGCTCATCACGCTGCGCCAGCGCGACCTCAAACGCCTGATCGCCTACTCCAGCGTCAGCCACATGGGCTACGTCCTGCTGGGCATCGCGGCGCTCGGCCAGGTCGGGCTGACCGGCGCGACGCTGCAGATGTTCAGTCACGGCATCATCACCGGCCTGCTCTTCGTCATGGTGGGCCTGATCTACGACCGGGCGCACACACGCAACATCGATGAGCTCTCCGGCCTCGCGCACGTTGCGCCGATCATCGCCGTTGCCATGGTGATGGCCGGACTCGCGTCGTTGGGGCTGCCGGCGATGTCGGGGTTCGTCGCCGAAGTGACGGTCTTCTTCGGTGCTGCCGGTCATTTCGAAGCGCCGACGATCATTGCCGTCGCCGGCATCGTGATCACCGCCAGCTACATTCTCTGGATGGTGCAACGCGTCATGTTCGGCCCGCGTAACCCGCGCTGGGCGGACCTGCCCGACGCGACGTCGTGGTGGGAGCAGGTGCCCGTCGCGGCGATGCTGGCCGTCATCATCGCGGTCGGCGTTTACCCGGCGCAGCTCGTCGACGTGATCCACCAGGGCATCCTCCCGATCGCGAGCAGGCTCAGCTAGCGATGCTGCACGACGTCGACAAGCTGGGCCCCGAGCTGGTCCTGATGGTGTTCGCGGCGGCGATCCTGCTCGCCGACCTCGTCCTGCGCGACCGCGAACGCGCCTGGCTACCGTTCGCGGCGCTGGCGGCGCTGGGTGCGGCGGTTATCTGGACGGGCGTGCTGATGGCGCGCAACCAGGAAGACGTTGCGTTCAGCGGCACCTACTCGCTCGATACGTTCAGCATCTTCTTCAAGTTCATCTTCATCGGCGTCGCCGGCCTTGTCGTGCTCGCGTCGGCCGGCTCCGTCCGGAAGCTGCGCTACCAGGGCGAGTTCTGGGCGCTGCTCCTCCTCGCGACGTCCGGCATGATGCTGCTCGCCGGCGCGCGCGACCTGATCATGATCTTCGTCGCGCTCGAGCTGACCAGCATCTCGCAATACATCCTGGCGTCCTTCGTCAAGGACGACCGCGGCAGCGAGGCCGGCCTGAAGTACATCCTGCTGGGGGCGATCGCATCCGCGGTGATCCTGTACGGCATGGCGTTTCTCTTCGGCATCTCCGGCACGACGAAGCTCGTCGCGCCGGACGGCGGCGCGAGCATCGCCAATCTCGTCGCGCAGGGCGATCCGGACACCCGCGCGGCGCTCGTCGCCGCGATGGTGTTGCTGGCGGCCGGCCTGAGCTTCAAGGTCGCGCTCGTGCCGTTCCAGATGTGGGTGCCGGACGTCTATCAGGGCGCAGCGACGCCGGTCGCGGCGTTTCTCTCCGTCGGCAGCAAAGCGGCCGGCTTCGCGGTGGTGCTGCGCGTCTTCTACGAAGGCTTCGGTCCGAACAGCTTCGTCGGCAGCGACTGGGGCAACCTCTTCGCCGGGATCGCCGCCGTCTCGATGTGTGCCGGTAACGTCATGGCGCTGCTCCAGACGGACATCAAGCGTCTCCTCGGCTACAGCTCGATCGCCCAGGCGGGCAACTTCGCGATCGGCGTGGCCGCAGTCGCCGCGTCAGACGGTAACGTGTCGCTCGGCGCCAGCGGCGTGGCGCTGTTCGCCGCGACGTACGTATTCACCAACCTCGGCGCGTTCTTCGCCGTCCTCGCGATCTCGCAGCGGACCGGCTCCGACGAGATCCGCGACTACGGCGGCATGGGCCGTCGCGCGCCCTTGCTCGCCGCTGTGCTGGCGTTCTGTCTCATCTCGCTGACGGGCCTCCCGCCGACGGCCGGCTTTGTCGCGAAGATCTATATCTTCAACGCCGCGGTCCGCAGCGACCTGGTGTGGCTCGTGATCGTCGGCGTGCTCAATACCGCCGTTTCGGCGTACTACTACTTGCGCATCGTCGGCCACATGTACTTCTCGCCGGCCGAGGCCGAAGGCGACATCCGCCCTGATCCGCTCCTCGCGACTGCGATCGCCGCTGCGGGGATCGGAGTGCTCGTGCTCGGTATCGTACCGACCCCGCTCATCGACGCGGCGCAACGCGCCGTAACGGCGCTGGCCTAGGCTAGCTCAACAGTCCCGCGCTGAATTGTAGGATCGACAGCGCATCCAGGCTGGTCAGCTCCTGACCGGACCCGGCCCCGATGTCGGGGCAGGGGAGGCCCGGCATGAGGCTCGCGACCAGCTGCAGCACGAAGAGCGCGTCGATGCTCGAGACCGTCTCGTCGCAGTCAGCATCACCTCGACCGCTCAGCAGCCAGACGCGCGTGGAGCCGGCGCTGTCACGGTCCACCATCGTGCCATCGCCGAGCTGTCCTTGTGCGTTCGCACCGAAGCAGGACAGCTCTTGCTGAGTGTTGACCGCGCATGCATGGAATTGTCCCGGCGCGATGGCCGTGAAGCCGGACTGCCACGCCTCGATAGGGGTTGGCGCCGGCCACGTCTCGCCGCGAAGTGCGAATCTGCCCCAGCATTCGATCGCGCCCGTCTCGAGCAGCGCGCAGGTGTTCTCTAAGGACGCCGCGATCGCCGTGGCCGGAGCGGCCAGGCCGCTCACGGGAAGGGGCACGGTGCTACACGGATGCCCGCTGTCGGGGCAGGCCTCTGCCGACGCCACGCCGAGCTGTCCCGACACGTTCGAGCCCCAGCAGAACACCACTCCGGCCGCGTCGAGCGCGCACGCATGGTATTTGCCCGCTGCCAGCTGCTGGATGTCACCGAGCGGCTCCGGGCAGCCCGCGGCGCGACAGACGGTGACCGGCGTCAGGGACGCAGTCCGCGTCCCGTCGCCCAGCTCGCCGAGCAGGTTGTTGCCCCAGCATTTGACCGTGCCGTCCTCCAGCAACGCGCAGGTCTGGACGTCTCCCGGCGCGACCGCAACGACGCCGTTGCTGAGGCCGCTGACGTCGACGGGCGCGGCCCGGTCCATCATCGTTCCATCGCCGAGCTCGCCGTAGAGGTTCAGCCCCCAGCACTTCAGCGCGCCCGCTGTCGTGACGGCGCATGTATGGGCAAACCCGGCCGCGACGTGGGACACGCCGCTCGTCAGGCCGGTCACCTCGATCGGCCTCAGGCTGCAGGCGAAGTCATTGCAGCGATCCGACGACGGCGCACCGAGCTGTTCGGACGCATCCGCGCCCCAGCACTCTACGCCCCCGGCCCTGGTCAACGCGCATGTGTGGTTGTAGCCGGCCGCGACAGCGACGGCGTTGTCCAGTCCCGCCACCTCTACCGCCAGGCCGTGCGACGTTGTTGTGCC
>JBIOYF010000029.1:0-19282 GCA_044870035.1 Dehalococcoidia bacterium | reverse complement strand
AGATGCAGGGGACCCAGCTAGAACCGCGCATTCGGGGCGCTTCCACCCTTGGCAGGGCGAAGCGCGCAATTCAGCTCGATCGCGAGCGGGTGCTCAGCCCCGGGAGAGTAGGGTTTACCCTACCTGATTCAGGGTTGACACAAGTATGCGATTGTGTTGCAATTGCCCCGAATAGCGCCCAGGAAGGGTAGCAGGGAGTAAGCCTGCTTAGCGGCGGGTCTGCTCTCTGAGGGCGGCCCCTATCAGGAGGAGGACAGAAGCCCATGACAGGAAGTCACACGTTCAGATTTCCCATCAGCCTAACCCAGTTGACCCTCATCGCGGTGATTGCAGTCGCGGTGATGGGCCTGCACTTCATGCACCCGGGCACCGGCCGGGCCGTCTCCACCGTCACCGTCGATACGCTGGTGAACGAGAACGACGGCGGCGACTGCGGCGACGGTGACTGCTCGCTGGGCGACGCGATCGATGAGGCCAACGCAGGCCAGGCGGACATCATCAACTTCAGCGTCGACGGCACGATCGACCTGAGCAGCGGCGCCGGCGCGCTGCCGGTCATCACCGTGGATCTGATCATCGACGCCACCGGCCACGCCATCGTGATCGACGGCAACTTCAGCGTTTCTTATATCCTGGAGATGCGCCCGACGATCAACGGCGTGGACTTTGAGGTCAAGAGCGGCTCAGGCACGCTGACGCTGCGCGAGGCCAGCGAGGATGCCATCCTCGTCTGCGGCATCGCCACGGGCTCCGGTGGCTGTGATGACGGCTCCGAAGCCGGGGGGACCGATGTCAACTTCGGCAGCATCACGGTCGATGACGTGACCATCACGAACAACAGCGACGACGGCATCGAGATCAGCGCGCGCATCGCGAGCTCGGTGCTGATCGAGGATAGTACGATCGATGGCGATGACGACGCCATCTTTATCAACGTTGTCGGTACGACGGGTGGTGACTTACTCAGCAAGGCGATCACGATCCGGCGCAACACCATCACCGGCGACGCCAGTCTCGGCGGCTCCGGCGACGGCGTCGATGTGAACCTGAATGTCATAGCAGGCACGGGCCTCTTTCAGGAAGGGATTAACGTTTCGGTCGTTGACAACCACGACATCACGGGCGGCAGCGACGACCAGGGCGTCGACATCGATGTCTGCGACGACAACGGCGGCTGCGAGATCGACGAGAGCTCGATCACGCTAGCGGTCGACCGCAACGGTGACGTCAAGGGCAGGACGGGTGTCGCGATCGACGTGGACGGCGATCCCGGCACCTCAGTCTCGGAAGAGTCCACCTACGCCATCACCGTGAACGATAACGACAGCGTCCAGGGCACCGGCTACCATGGAGCCAATGTGGACCTGGATGTCTGCTGCGCCACGAGCATGAATACGAGCACCATCACGTTCGACGGCAACGGGCCGATCATCGGCGACAACTCAGGTGTCGACGTTTCGGTAGACATGTGCTGCGGCGACGACAACAGCAGCACCATCAACGTTACGGACAACGGCAACATCACCGGTACGGACGACGACGCCGTGGAAATCGACAACGACGTCACGGACGACGACCGGCTGACCAGCGTCATCCACGTCGACCGCAACGGCGACATCTCCTCGGCCAGCGCCGACGGCGTGCACCTGTCCGGTAAGGCAGACGGCACTGACCTCAACTCGAGTACCGTCACCGTCGACGACAACGACAGCCTGCACGGCACGGATGACGGCGCGGACATCGAATCGGAGGCCGGCAGCGACGACAACGGCGTCAGCACCGTCTCCGTCACCGGCAACGGGACGATCAAGGGCGATACGGACGATGGTATCAACATCGAGAGCCACGGCGGCGACGGCGCCGACAACAGCAGCACCGTCGACGTCTACAGCAACGACGACATCACGGGCGCCGATGATGGCACCGGCTCCGGCGACAACGTCGGCGTGTTGATCGACAGCGAGGCCGGCGACGGCACCACTGGCAACACGAACACGAGCGAGGTGGAGCTGACAGACAACGGCATCATCAGGAGCAAGAGCACGACCGGCACGAACAACGACGCCGTCCGCATCGAGTCGGATGCCGAAGGCGGCGACTTCAACACGAGCGACGTCGACGTGCACGGCAACGAGCACTTTATCTCGGGGACGGGCTGCTGCCCCACCTCGGACGGTATCGAGGTGTTCAGCGAAGCGGGCAAGGTGGGAAGCAGCGGTGGTAACAACACAAGCACCGTGAACATCCATGACCAGCCGAGCTTCGACATCATCGGCAACGACGGCCATGGCGTACGGGTAGACAGCAACGCCCAGTCCGATGACGACAACACGAGCGATGTGACCGTCGACAACATCCGCGACATCTTCGGCAGCGGCTCATTCGACGAGGCCATCGAAATTGATAGCGACGCTGGTACAGCGACGAACGGCAACCGCAATACGGCCACTGGTACCGTCACGGACAACCGCTTCATCAAGAGCCCTGGGCCCACCGCAAGCGATGGAAACGACGGCATCGAGATCGACACCCAGGCGGGCGGTGGCTCGGTAGGGGTCGACAACAACACCAGGATGGAAGTCACCGGCAACGACGACATCATCGCTGACGATGATGGCGTGGACGCCGATGGCGACGTCTGCTGCGACCCGGACAACACCAACACCGTCATCATTAGCGATCAGGTCGGCGAGATTACCGGTGGAACGAACGGGTCCGACCGCGGCATCGAAATCGATCTACAGGACTGCTGCGGCTTCGGTGCCGCCAAGAACTTCATCAACATCCAGCGCAACGCCGGCGTGATCAGCGAGCAGGACTGCTGCGAAGAGGGCATTAACATTGACACGGACTCCTCCAACGAGACGATCGCGCTGATCGACCACAACGAGGTCTCGAACAGCGCCGGCAACGGCATCGAGATCTGCTGCGGTGAGTACAACCCGAACGGCCTGTTCGGCGAGGCGAACATCTGGTCACAGAGCAACCAGACGGCAAGAAGCGTGATCCACGACAACACCATCGCCGACAACGGTCAGTCGGGCATCCTGATCGAGGACGCCACGTTTGGTCTCCAGATCGGCCCGAATAACGTGATCGAGAACAACGGCAACGAAACGGGCATCATGATCCGCGGCGACGACTCGGACGGGAACCTGATTACCCAGAACAGCATCTTCGACAACAACGACCTCGGGATCGACCTGAATGATGGTTCAGGCGACGACATTGTGGGCTGCGTTCCGGGTGACAGCCCGAACGAGTGCATCCCGTTCCCCACGCTTAATTTCCTAACCGGGAACAGCCTGAAGGGGACGGCATGCGGCGACTGCCACATAGAGGTCTTCGTGGCGGACAACACGCCTGCTGACCAGTTCGATCACGGTGAAGGGAAGACGTACCTGGTGACGCAAACGTCGGACGGCGATGGCGTCTTCAAGGCGCTGCTGCCCTGCGGCCTGACCAATGTCATCCTGACGGCGACGGCACGGGACAAGTTCAACAACACCTCGGAGTTCGGGCCGAACACGAGTCCGGTTAGCACCGGCCCGTGCGCCACGCCGACGAACACGCCGACGAACACGCCGACGAACACCAACACACCGAGCGGCCCGCCGCCGACAGCGACGAACACGTCACCGCCCACGCCGACGCGCACGCCGACCTTGACGCGCACGCCGACAGTTACGAGCACGCCCTCGAGCACCAGTACGCCGACGATCACCCCGACAGGGACGATCCCGTCGGCGACGCCGACGGCCACGCCGAGTGCAACGCCGACGAATACGCCGACGAACACGTTCACCAACACGCCGACGAATACCAACACGCCGACCCGGACGCCCACCCGGACGCCCGTGACGCCGGCCAAGGCCTGCGGTGACGTGAACGACGACGGCCGCGTGAACAGCGTGGACTCGGCGCTGATCCTCCAGCTGGAGGCCCGGCTCATCAGCACCCTGCTCAACCGCCCGAGCGGTGACGTAAATGACGACGGCCGCGTCAACCCCGTGGACTCAGCCCTCATCCTGCAGTTGGAGGCCCGGCTTATCACGAGCCTGTCCTGTAGCGGTGCCGGAGGTGCTGGTGGGGCGGCCGACGCCTTACTGGCCCTAGAGCGCGCCGGAGGGCGCTAGCGGAATCACTGTGGGGCCTGCCGAGCGCAGGCCCCACTGGTTCATGAGGAGCTACTTTACGGAAAGGAAGGAAGCAGCATGAGGCAACGCAAGGGACGGCGACTAGGTCTGCTGGTCATCGCAGCCGCGGTTGCGGGGGCGTGCGCTCTCGTAGCATCGGTCGTTTGGGCAGCGTCCCCATCCGTCAGCATCGGCTCGGGAACAGCCAAGCCCGGAGATCAGGTCTCGCTTGACCTGAATTCAAACGACGTGGGAGCCCCGGGTCTGGGTGCATGGTCGATCGACATCTCGTATGACCCGTCGGTGGTCTCGCCGGTTTTGTGCGACACGGAGCACGGAGCGGTGTGCAACACTCACTTCGATAACGATACGATCCGGACCGCCGGGGCCACGGCGATTGGCATCGAGGGCGACACCAAGCTCGCCACGATCACCTTCCAGTGCGCAGACGATGAGGGCAAGAGCGCCATCACGATCAGTTTGCCGGACTTTGCGGATGCCACGCTCGGTGGGCCCGTGCAAATCGACGCCGACATCTCGAACGGCGAGATCAACTGCAGCGAGCTGCCGGGCCTGGCAGGCACAGGCACCGGTGGGCCGCAGGACGGACAGAGCTTTGCTTGGCTCGTCGCCGCCTTGGCTGCTGTTGGTGTGCTCGGGCTCGTCGCCGGCTTCGGCGCGCTTCGCGCCCGAAGCCGCGCCAACAGCGCAAACCTACGATCGAACTAAGGTAAGGGAAGGCCCCCAGGACGGGGGCCTTCTCCTTTCTCGGCAATTCACTCTATGCCAAAGCGCCGGCCGCAGTGCGCAGGAAGTCCCGTACGGCGGGCGCCATGATCTCCAGCGGGAAGTCGGCGTGGTCTGCGCCCGGGAGGCTGAGGAACGTCTTCGGCTCGTTCGCCAGCTCGAAGAGCCGCCGGCCCATCGCCTGCGGTACGGTGCGGTCGTTCTCCCCGTGCATGATCAAGAGCGGCACGCCTACGTGCGAGATCTTGGAAGCGGAATCGAATCGAGTGAGCGGCAGCCAGGGCGCCAGCGCCAGCGGCCGTCGCAGGCGCGGATAGCGCTCCATGATCAGCTCGCGGATCGAAGTGAACGGCGCCCGCAGGACCAGGCCGGCGCACGTCGCTCGGAGCGCCAGCTCGACGGCTACGCCGCTGCCCAGGGAGAAACCGTAGAACGCGATCCGGGCTGCATCGATGTCGCTGCGGCTGTAGAGGTACGCCAGGGCGCCCTCAGCGTCGGCGTACGCGGCCTGCTCGCTGGCCGGGCTTGTGTTCGCTCCGTAGCCCCGGTAGTCGAACGTGAAGAAGCGGCAACCCAGCGCGCGGACGAAGGCGCCAAACAGGCGCGCGCGCTCCTCGGTCAGCCACATGTCGCTCGCGTTGTAGCTGGTGCCGTGCATGAACAGCACGCTCATCGGCGCGTCGCCGCCCACGAAGAGCCAGCCCTCCAGCTCTGCGCCGTCGGCCGTCCAGAAGCTGACGCGTTCGAACGGGACGTCCGTGCCCTCGGGTAGGCCGCGCTCGTACGGGCCGGTGTGGAACACATTGCGCCGCACCACGCGTTCGAACGCATAGCCGGCGCCGAGAGGGGGCAGCGCCATCAGACCGAGCGTGCTCACGAGCCGGCGTAAGGCCATCGAGAGGCAGCATACCAGGTCAAGCTGCAGCGCTATCCCTGTATGGGAGGACCGGACCGGACCGGTCCGTCAGCTGCCCTATACGCTCCTGCTTTGGGGGGAGACCGAGAGCCTGGAGTTCTGGGTGGCCGATCTGGAGCTCCAGATTCTGGAGTGGGCGGCCAGACGCAGCAGGAGCTCCTGAGGGGTCAACCGGCGCCTCGTAGCCTTCTTCTCGGCAGGAACGCTAGACTCCCTTAAGGGAAGTCCTGCACTTTAGCTCCTCCCCTGGCGAACCGATCCTGATAATAGAACGGAGTCTCAAAAATTCGCCACGGAGGGAGCGGCCTTTAGAGGTACTGGGTGACGGGCGAAGAGACCTTCGAGTTTGCCGCGGCAATCGCCGGGGTGGTGGTGGGCTTGGCGGCAATCACTATCCTGGCCATCATTGGGATAGTGGGCGTCTGGCAGCTCTTTCGGCGCGCCAACGAGGCGTCGGCCGCAGCGACACGCGCCGCGCTTGGCGCCGAAGACCTTGCCCGCCACGTCGCGACCCAGCTCATGGCCCAGCCTCGCGGCAACGGCGGCAACCTCGCCGACTTGCGCCAGCAAGCCGAAACGCTGCTGGAGCAGGAGCGCGAGCTGCAGGTCATGGCGCGTAATCTGCTCGATACCGCGGCCATCGAAGGCGGGCCCGCGCCCGCCGCTCTGAGCGAGGTGGAGCTCTCGATCAGCCGCCTCGACTCGACCGTCGGCCAGATGGCCGCATCAGTCGCGAATCTCATCCAGCTGCTGGAGCGTCAGCAGAAAGGCTAGCGTCATGATGAAACGACCTCGGGCCAAGGAACGGCCGGACGCTCCGCAGCAGGCTAGCCTATCGCCGCTGCTGGAGCCGCTTCTGGCCGTCCATAGCGCCCCGGATGTCCGCTGGCTCGCGGATGCCACCATGACGGCCGCAGAGCGCGGCCTAGGCGCCCTCTACGGCTTCCTCTACATCGGAGACGAGTCCGGCCGCCTGCGGGGCGAGGAGCCGGCCTCACGCGAGCGCATCGGCCCGCTGGCCAGGGCGACCCAGCTCCTCGGGTCCGACCCGCTAGCCCTGACAATCGACCCTGAAGCCGCACCTCCCGTAGCCGAGGTGCTGCGCGAAGGCAGAGCCGCTTCGGTCGAAAGCCTGGCCAGCGTGCTGCCCCAGCTCAAGGAGAAGCAGGTGGCGAAGGCGCAGCGTCAGCTCGGCGTCGGGGAGATCTGGCTGGTACCCGTCAGGGCGAATAACGAGACGATGGGCCTCTTCTTGCTGCTCATGCCGGCGAACCACGGCGCCACGATTGAAGCCGCCGAGGCGCTCAGCCGCCACATCGCCGTTGCGCTGACCAACCTGCGTGAGTCCGAGGCGGCGCGCAAGCGCGGGGAGCTGGACCCTGTCCGCTGGATCCACGACGAGCGCAAGTTCACCGAACAGCTCGTTATCGAGGTTCAGCGCGCGGTCCGCCACCAGCGGCCGCTCTCGGTCCTCGTTGTGCGTGTCGATGGCTACGCGGAGCTGCGCCGCCGTCACGGAAACTTCCTGGCTGAACGCGTCCTCCGGCGTGTCGCTGCGACGATGGAAGACGCCATGCGCGCTACGGACTTCCTGGGCGCGTTCAAGGGCGACGGCTTCGCCGCGATCCTGGTGGAGGCCGACGAGACGGCGGCCGAGAACGCAAAGAGCCGCTTCCTGACGGCCCTTGACGACATCGATCTGCCGCGCGCGCACCTGCCCGGCCTCGATCTTAACTACTCCTGTGCGATCGTTACGATGGGGAACGGCGGCTCGACGGCGGATGACCTGCTTGTCGCGGCCGAGCAGCGCGTCGCGGCTCAGCGTCAGGACCAGGAGCAGGTGGCCTAGGCCCTACGCCGCGGCCGACTCCGGGTCGAACTCGATTTTCACTTCGGCGTCAGCACCCACGAGCTGCACCAGGTCAGCAGTGAGGGACTC
Source organism: Dehalococcoidia bacterium (assembly GCA_044870035.1). GTDB lineage: Bacteria > Chloroflexota > Dehalococcoidia > DSTF01 > RBG-16-68-14 > JBBDXS01. The sequence goes on along the minus strand of JBIOYF010000029.1, from coordinate 11,544 downwards.
CTGCAGCGATTGCCGATCGATTGTGCCGGAGACCCAGACTTTCAGCGTCGCCTCACGGCCATCGTAGTCTAGCAGCGCGAGATCGACGATCTCGCCGTGCTCGTTCAGCGCGTTGTCTACCGTCTTCAGGTCGAGAGAGCCACTCGTCTTCGTCACGTGCAGCCTGAAGCACTGTGCAACGCTGGGAGCAGCCTTCTGTTCCTCTTGCGCCACCAATGTCTGATCGACCTGCGGCGTGGTCTCGACTGGCACCGCTCGCAACGATGTGGCTACTGCAGCAACCCGCGACCCTGGAGCAGCAGCCGGGGGCGCGTCCAAGTTTTGTCGCGCCTGAGTCACCGCGGACTCGATCGTCGCCACGACCCGCGCCAGCGCCGCGAACTGAGGAATGAAGCCGCGGATCGTCCCGACCGCGTTCGTCGCGTCGGACAGTGCGCTGTCGAGTCTCGCCAGCGCCGTCTCGAAATCTCGGATGAAGGTCGAAGACTGCTCGGCCATAGGGCGCCTCCTTGCGTTACCGTTTTGCTTTGCGGTTCAGCATTCCGTCTGACACCGCAGTCGACGGGCGCGAAGCCCGTCCCATAGTCTGGCTCCTTCGATTATCCCAGCGGCGTAGGAAAGGGACTATAGGGGAAGGCCCTAATTTGGCATCGACCTGATGGCGCTCGATCGGGGAGCGTCCGCCTGCTAACATAAGCGCGCGAAGGAGCGCCGGGGTGGAGACCGAGATCTACGAGAGCGACCCGTTTACGGCGAAGAAGACGACGCTGCTCGCCAGCTTCACCAACGACTATCGCTTCCAGAAGGGCGACGAGCTCTACATCCACCAGGACGGCGGCCGCACGGTCAAGGTCCGTATTATCGACGTGCGTGTGCACGTGCAGGCGGGCGGGAAGCTCACCCGCGAAGTCCTCGCGCTGAAGTTATGACGCCAACAGCCGAGCAAGAGCAGATCGCGCGCGAGGAGAACATCGGCATCTTCGCCACGCTGCGCAAGGACGGCTCGCCGCAGCTGACGCCGATCAACTACGCCTACGTCGACGGCAAGTTCCTCATCTCAACCACGAAAGACCGCGTGAAGTACCATAACGTGCGGCGCAATGCCAAGGTCTCGCTCTGCATCGTCAGGAAGGAATGGCGTCCGTACGTTACGGTCTACGGCTCGGCGCGCGTCGAGGAGGATGATATCGTGGAGGGCACGGCGCAGATCTTCCGCCACATGACCGATCGCGACGTGCCCGAAAACTTCGCCGAAGCACTGAAGGAACAGCGTCGAGTGCTGATCGTCCTCACCCCGGAGCGATTCGCGCCGTGAGCGAGAACGAGATCGGCCTCTTCGAGGCAATCTACACGCAGAAGGCGATCCGGCGGCTCAAGCCGGACCCCGTCGCAGATGAACTCGTCAGCAAGCTCATCGAGGCGGCCACCAAGGCCCCCAGCGGTGGCAACCGCCAGCCCTGGGCGTTCATCGTTATCAAGGAGGCGCAGACCAAGCAGCAGCTGGGCCAGTGGTATCGCGACGCCTGGGACAAGACCTACGGCATGATCCTGCAGGAGCAACGCGGCCAGTTCTCGGACTCGTTTACCCGCGTCTACCGCTCCGCGGAGCACCTCGCCTTCCATTTGGCCGAGGCGCCCGTCCTCATCCTCGTTTGTGCTCAGGACATGCCGGCCGGACTGGGCAGCGCCGCTGCCGCCAGCCACTACGGCTCGGTCTTCCCCGCCGTCCAAAACCTGCTGCTGGCCGCCCGGGGCCTCGGTCTCGGCGCGACACTCACCACGCTCCACAAGATGCACGACGCCGAGGTGAAGGAGCTCCTCGGCATCCCGGCCAATGCCGAGACGGTCGCTCTCATCCCCATCGGTTATCCCAAAGGTAAGTACGGCCCGACGGCGCGGCGGCCGCTCGACCAGGTCGTCCACTATGAGCGCTGGGACCCCTCCCGCGGCTGATCTCCCGAAACGGCGTAGGTAACTCCCTTCCCGTAGTCAGGCCTCTCAGCGCTTGCTCTGCGGGGCTTTCCGGATAGGTGGCCGCGCTGCCGCCCTCGATACTTGTTCCAGACGGAACGTCCGCACCCGGTCACTGGGTGGCGGTTTGTATCGAGAGGTGGCCGGTTGCCTGGGCAGTCTGTCCCCAAGAAGAAGAGCGCTGCGCCGGTTACGCGCAGCACAGCGCGTAAGCGCCCCCGCCGCCGAAACACAGCCACCGAAGCAGAACTGACTCAGGTCGTCCAGGACTACATGCCGCTCGTGCGGCATGCGGTCAATCGCATTACCGTCGGCTCCAACGGCGCGGGCATCCTCCAATACGAGGACATGGTCAGCTACGGGATGCAGGGTCTCATCGAGGCGTTCCACTCGTTCGACCCCAAGCGCGGCGCGAAGTTCTCCACGTACGCGCTGCCGCGCATCCGGGGCGCTATCTTAGACGCTCTCCGGGCGGCGCACCACCTGCCTCGTTCGCTCCAGAAGTTCTCGAGCGATGTCGAACACGCCTCGGCTGAGCTCCACGCAAGGCTGGGCCGCCCACCGACGAAGGTGGAGCTGGCCAAGCAGATGGGCATCTCCCATCAGGACTTCCTCAATACGTTTCGCACCAGCAGCATCCGCGTCGTCTCCCTCGACGGCCTCGCTGAGATGGCCGTCAACGGCCACACTGAGAAGCTCTGGGAGATGGCCGACGAGGATCCCGGCATCGACCCCGACTCGATGGCCCAGAGCACGATGGTCCGCCGGATGCTCCACGAAGCGGTAGAGGTGCTGCCGGAACGCGAACGCACCATCGTCCATCTCTACTACATGCGAGCCCATTCGCTAAAGAGCATCGGCAAGGCGCTGGGCATCTCAGAATCCAGAGCCTCCCAACTCCGCCACCGCGCCATCCGCCGCCTCCGCACCGCCCTCACCTCCGAACTCCAAGACGCCGCCTAGTCCCAAATCAGGATCGCCGGGTCGCCCATCGAGGGCTTTCCCCAAAGGCCCGCCCCAGCCGACCGCGATACCGTGTCTTTGTGACCCAGACACCTGTTCGCATCGCCCTCTTCGGCTCCGGCGCCGAGGTCCAACCCTGGGCCTGGGCCCTTGCCAAGCGCGCTTCGCTGGACTCCGGCTCCTTCGATCGGGCCGGTGCCGTGGTGCTGGGGCCGGGCACCCACGAGCCGCTCGCCAGGGCCGGAGCGGCCCTGCGCGCCGGGCTGCCCGTCCTCTGGGCCTGCGGCCGCCTCCCGAACGTTTGGCAGCTCGTTGCCCTTGCCGGGCTATCCGCCCCAGGAGGGCCGTTTCTGCGCCTCTACGAGCCCTTTCAGCATCGGGGGGGCTTCGGCCTCCTAAAGCGCCTTCTAGGAGGCCCAGAGCCGCTCTGGCGCCCATCGTACCTACGGACGGTCTCTGGCCCTTCCTCCGCCTCAATCCGGCTGGAAGACGCCGCAATCGAGGCGCTCGCTGTTTGCGAGGCCCTGCTCCCGTTCGCGCCGGAGAAGGTTACGGCCGTGGCCGTTCATGGCGAAGCCGGCGAGATCGAGGCGCTTTTCCTGACCGCCAGTCGTAGCGGCGGGCCCATCGCGCAGTGCACCGTGGGTCCGGCCGAAGCCGGGCGCGACGAGCTGGTCGTCAGCATGCCTGGTCGGACCCTTAGGCTGGAGCCTCGCGGGCTCCGCGTCTCAGCCGCGGGCCGCGCCGACCGCGTCCTCCCGGCCCCGAATGCTGATGCTGTCGTCGCCGAGGCCCTGGGCTTCGTCGAGGCCGTCTTGCACCGTGACCTCTCCGTGGACAACAGCGGGCGCTGGCTCAACGTCGCGGCGCTCTGGTGGGCGGCTCGGCAGTCGCTCAGCAGCGGCCTGCCGGAGTGGGTGCCTTCGCCACCCTTCGTAGAGACGGAAACGCCGCCCTTCAAGCTGATCGAGGGCGGCGGTCGGGCGGCCCGTGTCTCGATGAGCCGCCGTCTGGCGTTGGTGGCAAGCTAAGTCTGTCCCGGCACCTCATCGGCCTTCGGCGCGCGTGTCAGCGAACGGTCAGCCTCACCGGGCCTCCCGGTCGCGTCCCGTTCCAGGAGCTCCTGCCGGAGCACCGTGACGTCAAGCGGGGCCGAAATGCCAATCTTGACGCGGTCGCGGTCTACACCCAGAACGCGGATGAGGATGTTCCCCGAGATCACGATCCCCTGGTCGATCTTCCGTGTAAGAACCAGCATGTTGCTTCTCCTTGCAGCACGCGGCAGGCTCCGGGGTAGCAACTCCTCTTTGCCAGCACCTGCAACGCACAACGGGCGGCAATTAACAGCAGGCTGTAACCGCCCTGCTAGGTCTTTTATCGGCAGGGGCTGGAACGCTGTGAAGTGGGCAGCGAGGGGGCTTCTGGAGCGTCCCTGAGGCCGCGAGCTAGGCTGCCGGGACCAGGGTTTCCTCCACCCTGCGTAGGAGCGTAGCTGGGGAGAAGGGCTTCTCGATGGAGCCTCGGACGCTAGAGCAGGCCATAGATTCCTCGTCCGGGGAGAGGCCCGTAAGAAATAGAACGGGCGTACGGTCGCCCAGCTGCCGCGCGACTTCGAGCCCGCTCAGTTGGGGCAGCGCGACATCGAGCAGCGCCAGGTCGGGGTGGTGAGCTTCTGCCAGCGCGAGCGCTTCGGAGCCGCCGGCCGCCTCCACTACTTCGTAGCCCTCCGGCTCCAGCGTGAGCCGCACCAAGGTGCGGATGACCGGCTCGTCGTCGACGACCAAGATCGTGGGCATGTCAGCTAGGCCGCGGGCTCGGACTCGTACCGATCGAGGATCGCACGCGCCTCGCGTGCGGCGCCGATGTCGCGGCACATGCAGTACGCCTCGAAGATCGAGCGGTTGAGCAGGCGAACGCCCTGGTTGTTGAGCTCCTGCTCGTGTCGCTGGCGCAGACGCTGGAGGCGCTCCAGGCGCTGTAAGTAGACGCGGCGCAGCTCGCTGATCGGCGTTGGCGAAAGGCGGCTTTGCGGTGGTGATGAGGTGTCCATACTCTGCCCCCAGGCCTCCACGATTAGGTGCCTAGCCTACCTGTCGCGTGTCTTCTTGGTCCACGACGTCCGGCGGCGCGTCGATGCCGACCAGCCCCTTGCGGAGCGCGTAGCGGATCAGGTCCGTCCGGTTGCGAGCGTGGAGCTTGCTCATGATGTGCGCTTTGTGCGCCTCGACGGTCTTGACGCTGATGTAGAGCTCCTGGCCAATCTTCTGATTCGAGTAGCCCTCCGCGATGAGCTGGAGCACCTCGCGTTCGCGACTGGTCAGCAGCTCGTAGCCGGCCTTGCCGTCTTCCTTCTTGGCCTGCCACATGTACTGATTGATCGCGTCGCCGTCCGAGATGGCGGAGCTGAAGTAGGTGTTGCCTCGGTTCACGGCCTGAATACCCAGCAGCAGCTCTTCCGTGTCCGACTTCTTTACGACGTAGCCGGAGGCGCCGGCTCGCAGGGCACCGATGATCTGCTCGTCTTCCATGTAGCCGGTGAGGATGAGCACGCGCGTCTTGGAAAAGCGCTTGCGTATCTGACGCGTCGCCTCCAGGCCCGTGAGCCCTGGCATGACCATGTCCATCAGGACGACGTCCGGCATCAGCTTTTCTACCGCCGCGATCGCCTCGCGGCCGCTTGATGCGTCCCCGACGACCTCGATTTCCGGGTGCTGCTCCAGCAGCCGGCGGAGCGCCTGGCGCAGGATCGCGTGGTCATCGGCGATGACGACCCGGATGCGCTGGCCGCCCATTCGCGTCCAGCCCGGCCGGGCGCTAGCTTCGGGGCCCTGCTTGGCTGCTGGTTTGTCGGAGTCGTTGGACTGCATGGTGCGCTCCTTCGCTCGTTTCGATTCCTTCGCGTCCATCCTGCGGCGACGCTAACATACCGCTCTCATGGGAACAAGCCGCTAGACGAGGGCCTCCCGCTTCAGCGACTTGATAGAGGCGGCCAGAGCCGGCATCTCCTCTACCACGACTTCTTCCTCCTCCTCGGGCTCTGCGGGAGGCGGGGGCAGCTGGATGCCCGCGGGGTAGGACCGCTTTGCGCCGCAACGACGGCAGGTGCCGCTAATCGAGCCCTTAGAGGGTTCCGAGAGGATCCAGCGATGAATACATGTGCTGGTGCTGGTCTCAGCCACTGAATAGCCTCCTGCGGGCTCCTGATAGCGCATTCCCTAACCTAAGGCGGATTGTACGCCCCAGGAAGGAGGGGCTCTATCAGGGATTCCCCTGATCAACGCGGAGTCAGTTACCGCATTTCGCTCATTCACAGTCTGGGCCGAAGCCGGTCGATGCTGCTTGTTTTCGGCTCGATTTTGGGCGAGTGGCGCGGGTCGCCGCGCGTTCCAAAACGATTCGAATTGTTTTGCGAAAAAAAGTAAAAACTCACTTCTGGGTCGTATCTGCGAAATGGCCATGTTCGACGTTTTTTGCCTCCGGGCTGACGCGCACTTGGTGGCGACCTGAAGGTCGCCGCTACAATTCGCTGGCGGGAAGGGCGTTTCTCGAAACTTGCCCTCGAGCGGAGGAAAGGGGAGCGGACGGACAAACTTCGCCTGTGCGCAAAGCTCGCCGCTACATATGGAACCGGGGGGGTTCGAACTGCTACGGGCCATGGCGCTAGCGTAGGGGGTGCGGGGAATAGCGCAAAGCGCCGGATGGCACTGCGGTATCTCGCTCACCCCGGCCCTCTCCCGCCGATGAGGGAGCGGGGAACGGGCCACCACCCAACCCGCCAGGGCGCGTCAAGACGCGCCCCTACACGTCCGCCCCTGAGGCGACAGGGCACGTCTTGACGCGCCCGTACATTGCCGCCGGAGGGTCCGTTGGTAGGGAGGCGCTGCCTTGGAAGCGGAAACGAGTCGGCGGCGAACCGCCCCGGCGGGGAAGGGGCGCTTCGCCGCGCGTTGCGGGCGCTTATCAGCTAGCTCTAGAGGCGGATCTTGCCGTGCGACGGCTGGCGCCGGCGCTGCCGGTGGCCGTTCGCGGTCTCTTCTTCTTCGAGGAGCTCTATCGGCGGGGTCGAGACGGCTTCGTGGACGTAGCCGCAGCAGAGGCAGGTGCAGTACTCGCCGTACCAGTCGCGTTCGGGGATCATGGAACCGCGGCAGCGCGGGCAGTTTCTGGGCAGGACGGCTTTCATTACCACGGGGATACCTCCTATTTCGAGCGAGAGACACCGAATGAAAGCCCTGCGACTGCCTCCGGGGTTAGCTGACGGGTTCGGGCTGTAGGGCTAGCCCTATGTCGCCCTGGGCGACAATTCACCCCATCTGTGGTTGGGTCCCCCGTCCCTTGCTTGGGTTCGGCAGTCCCACCCTAGAGGTGGGAGTTGGGTCATCCAGACCCAGATTGGATTGTGATTACGGTAACAGAGTACGCGCCATTTCCTCGCCTGTCAAGAGGTAACACGTCTGGTAGGACCCGATTATCCGAAGTCGGCTGTTATGAAACGTCGTGTATCCCTATAATCCCCTGGGTTGGAATGGAAGGAGGAGGCATGTCGCTCGGGATCACGCGCATGGACCACGTCTGTATGGTGGTGGCGAAGCTGGACGAACGGCTCCCCATGCTCACGGAGCTCTTCGGCATGAAGCTGGTGGCACGCTGGGAGAACCCCCAGGCCGGCTACAACGGCGCGACACTCGACGTGCCGGGCGGCAGCACGCAGTGGGAGCTGCTGGAGCCCTCGGGCGAGGACAGCTTCCTCGTCAAGTTCCTGCGCGAGCGCGGCCCGGGACTCCACCACGTGACGTTCGAGGTCGAGAGCGTGGAGAAGGCGACCGAGACGCTCAAGCGTTACGGAATGGAGCCCTTCGGCGGCCGCAACTACGACCAGTACAAAGAGGTCTACGTGCACCCACGCGACGCCGGCGGCGTGCTGTTTCAGTTGTACGAAGGCAGCTTCGAGGGGTAGGGGTGACGGGCCGACTGTGATAGGTAGCGACCCAGTGGGGCCGGTGTTGGAAGAGCCTGAACACCTTCCCGCTCCCGAAGGCCCTGGAGCCGAGAAGTGCCGCTGGGTTACACGCTTAGCCGCCAAACCGTTCGAGCCAGTCGACTACGATCCGCCAGAGTCTCTCCGCCCTACCTGCTGAGAATCGAATGGCTGGAGCCGACAACTTGCATCAGTTCCAGCCTGGGGAACTCAGCCGGTAGGGCTTCAGGAACGCTGCCGCCACCTAAGGTAGCGGCGAGCAGTTAATCGTGGCATCCGTCAAGCTGGTTGTGGCCGGGCCTCCCAGCATGTCTAGCACTGCGGTATCGACTGGCACCAGGTGTACGGTGTACTGTCCCGGTACCTGGCACTCCATCGTTATGGTCGAGACCTGCCCAAGGTAGGAAATCGACGGGCCCGTGCAACGCGTCGCGTACCGCGTCGTTCCTGGCGGTGCCGCCTCATCGCTGATCGGGCCGGTGCAGCTGAAACCAGTAGCCGCTGTGTTCTCGCTGCTGCCTTCGAATTCCAGACCAACTGCCGAGAACTCGATGTCCCATTGGTAGCCCCAATACGGCTCGGCAACTTCGGTGATCGCGATTCCGATGGTGAATGGCGTTAGCAACTGCGCGTTACGCGATCCCTGAACGCCCGCTGCCCCTGGGTCGGCGTCGACCGCCATCTGGTTGGTGGCACCGGAGCTCGTTCCTGTGCATCTGACAGTCGCGTCCGCTGTTGTGGTTGAACCTGGCGCGAAGATCTCCGAGTTGTTTTCGCCAGGAACCATGTGTAGCGTAAACACCCCCGCCGAGTGGCAGATCATCGTCATCGTCGTGACCTGGCCGTGGAACTCTGTTGCAGCGAAGCCCACGCATCCTCCTGCGTAGCGCTCGTGTCCCGGCGGTATAGGCGGAGTCGGGCTCTGCGCGTTTTGAACCTGTGCCGGCCCTGCGCAGAACTCAAACCCCGTGGCGTCTTGGTTCTCAACAACGGTCCTCAGCTCCAGCGCCGGGCTCGGGAACTCGAGCACCCACTGGTATGCCTGGTACGGCCCTGACGAGTCAGCCACATGAATTCCGATGGCAAAGGTCCGATCCACTTGCACTCTGTGTGTCACCTGGATCCCCGACCGTACGCCGTCCGCGTCGGCGGACATTTGGTTCGATGCGGCGCTGACTTCTCGCTCGGCGGGGCCGAGAAGGAACAGCATCGATAAAAGTACGCTGGAAGCGAGCCAGAGCGTAGCCTTGTTGCAAGGCGCAGGCAGCGACATCACAGTGCTTTCCCTCCTTCTGCCTTGGACAAGTTGCTGCGAGACATGGAGTCCCTCACTTCGGGAACAGTCCGACCTCCGGAGCTAGTCCACTAAGCGGAGTGGTGGCATTAGAGAGCTGCGCCTGGTCTTCGCCTCCTCTTGTGGGTGCAAGTGTACGCCGCAGCCTCTAACGTTTGCGCGTCATTCAGCCAACAGGACGTTGCAGAGTAGTCGCAACTCAGCCGCGCGCGCGGTTCTCGCAGCAAGGGTAAGCAGCGGACCGCAATCACGCTGTGCCACCGAGCATGTGGGTGTCCCCTCCTCGGGACCGGCCTCGCTTGGCGATATTGGTGCGCTCGAGGCGGGTAGGGTCAACCTAGATGTGGATCTCGGGCAGAGTATGCGCCTGGGGGAAGAGGTTCCTCGACACGCGTCCGCCTGCCGGCGGACCAGCGGCTCGGAACGACGAATGCGGGGGCTAGCGACCAGGCGCTAGTCAGTCGGGTGCGCGAGCAACGGATCGATGGTGGACCAGACGTAGCGCCAGGCGGTGACGCTGCCGCCGCCCGGCGGCTCGATCATGTGCGATTCGGCGGGCTCGGCGCCGAGCCGTTCGTAGAAGCGGCGCGCCTTCGCGTTGCCGTCGAGCACCCAGAGATGGAGGAGCGCGTCCGGATAGCGCTGGCGGCTCCAGAGCGCACTGGCCGCCAGCAGCCGGCGGCCGAGGCCCTGGCCCTGCCGGTCGGGCCGGACGTGGAGGTTGTCGACGAGCGTGCCCCAGCGGGCATCTGCGTTCCCGTACGCGCAGACGAAGCCGAGCAGATCGTCGCCTTCGGTTGCGAGAACGACGTACTGGTGCTCATCCGGCGACCGGAAGCGCTTCTTCCAGACTTTCCTGCGGTCCTTGTCGACCGGGCCGTCGAGGTACCCGCCGCTGTACATGCCGCGGTAGGCGGTGCGCCAGCTGGCTGCGTGAAGCTTCGCTATCGACTTGGCGTCGGCGGGCGAGGCAAGGCGTAGTTCCACACCGCAGGTTAGCGTGCCCGCAGGCGCCGCAGGGCAAACGCCGCGGCGAACGCGACGATGCCCGCGGCCACGAGCAGTACTGGCGGCGCAAACTGGCCGTCGTCGGCTGGAGAACGCCCACCCACGTCTGGCAGTTTCGTGCCGCCGCCCAAGTGATAAACGATCGTGCGGCTTCGCGGTCCACCGCCGATGCCCTGGCCGCGCGTAGGATCGAGCAAGAGCCAGCCGTTATCGGCATCGACGAACTCGAAACCATTCCTGAGCGCGTAGCCCTGGAAAGATCCTTCGGAGGTTACCTGGGCGTACCAAGTCATGCCTCCGTCTGAGCTGTGGAGAACCGCTTCATGTGCCGGGTCGTACCTTATGCCGACCGCCCACCCGTTACGTTCGTCCACGAACGTGAGATACGCCAGGTAATCGTAATCAAGATCTTTGATTGCCTCCCAAGTGGTCCCTCCGTCCTGCGTGGCGTATAGGGTGGCGATGCACACAGTGTCACACTGCTGGCTCACGTACCAACCGTGCAGAGCATCAGCAAATGATACGTCTTCTGTTGGAGCCGGCTCTCCGTGGCTGGTTGCCCATGTCCGGCCGCCGTCATCTGATCTTCGAAGCTCCGTAGAGCCCGGGTAGTCCTGCTTCACGCGCACGACAGCCCAAGCGTGTTCGGGGTCGGCAAGCCCGGCATTCAAAACGTATTCGGTCTCGGGTAGGAGAGGGCCCTCTTCCCAGGACGCTCCGCCGTCGCTTGTTACGAGCATAGTTCGCTCGAGGGCAAGGAGGCCACGGCCGGATCGCGTTATGTGCAAGGAAACGGGATTCGTTGATCTATCAGGAGCAACTCGGTGGACCAGCTGCCACGACACCCCGCCATCAGTGGTTCGATAGACGCCCAGGCAACCGTACGCGCAGTCCCAGCTCGCGGCGACGCCGTGCGTTTCGTCAGAGAAGGCGAGCAGCCGGACGTTGCCTCCGGCCGAGCCGGCCGAGCGCCAGTTCTGACCGGCATCGTCGGTCCGGAGAACGTCGTGACCGCCTGCAACGTAGGCAGTGTCGGCGTCCGCGGCCGCGACATCCCAGAGCTCGACGGCCGGTGTGCGCATCGCTTCCCATGCGCGCCCCTCGTCGGGCGAGCGGAGGGCTGAGCCGGAGAATGATGTTCTAAAGAGAACTCCGTGGTGGAATCGGAGCGAGTCTCCGTACCCCGAAACGTCCCTTTGCGTTTGCGAAAGCTGAAGCCAGGAGGCGCCCCCGTCGTCGGTTGACAGGAAGTTGTCGAGACAGGCCTCTCCGCTTCGGGGACACGTGCGGGCGAGTGCCCACCCCCGCAGCTCATCCTTAAAGGCAAGGG
>JBIOYF010000028.1:0-5182 GCA_044870035.1 Dehalococcoidia bacterium | reverse complement strand
CTTCCCAGAGGTGGTACGGGTCGAACAAGAAGTCCTTGCGCAAGTTCGACGGCCGGCCGCCGGGGTAGTAGCCCTTCATGCTCATGCGCACGTCGAGCATGAACTGCAGCTCGCCCTGGAAGTGCTTCCGTTCCGTGACGACCGAGATGCCCGCCGCGCCGCCGATGGTGTACGTGCGCGCGAGCGCGCGGTGCTCCAGTACGGAGACGAGCCGCCCCTTCGACGGCGAGGCCTTCTTGATCTCCGCGATGAGCTGCAGGCGCTTGCCGCCGGCGTGCGGGCCGCGCGGCCCCTCCAGGATCGCGCGCATCAGGCTCCACTGCTCGTCCAGCTCTACGATGCGGCGCTTGAGCGCCTCGATTGGTTCCTGGCGCTGCCGCTTCTCGAGCTCCTCGCGCTTGTCGGCGACGATGCGGTCGAGGATGGTGCCGGTATCCGTTGTGTTACTTGTCACAAGGGCCTCAATTCGCTGATCCTGCCAGAACGGTCGAGGACGAAGCTAAAGCTCTGTCCCTACTCTACTTCATTCGAAACGCGCACCCAGGCGTCCAGGCGTTCGCTCGCTGCGCCGCTGTCGATCGACCGCGCGGCGAGCAACAGGCCGGCCTTCATATCATCTGCGAGGTCGGCCGCGACCAGCGCGGCGGCCGCGTTGACAAGCGTGAAGTCGCGCAGCGGGCCGGGCTCGCCGTCCAGGACGCGGCGCAGCGCAGCGGCGTTCTGCTCCGGCGCGCCGCCGCGCAGCGTCGAAGCGTCGTGCGGGGTCAGGCCGAATTCCGGCAGCTCGAACCGGCGGCGCATCACCGCGCCACCGTGCACTTCGTAGACATCCGTGACCGACGACACGCTGATCTCGTCGAGGCCGTCCTCCCCGTGGACGACCAGCGCGTGCCCGGTCCCAAGCCGGGCGAGCACCTCGGCCAGCTTCTCGGCGGTCGCAGCGTCGGCGACGCCCAGCACCTGGTGGCCGGCCCGCGCCGGGTTCGTCAGCGGGCCGAGGATGTTGAACACCGTGCGCACCCCGATCTCGCGGCGCACCGGCGCGACGTGCTTCATCGCCGGATGGTAGGCCTGGGCGAACATGAAGCCGAAGCCGGCCTGCTCGATGCAGCGCGCGACGCCGTCCGGCGCCAGGTCGATCGTGCCGCCGAGCGCCTCGAGGACGTCCGCGCTGCCGCAGTCGCTGGACATGGCGCGATTGCCGTGCTTCGCGACGCGCGCGCCGGCGCCCGCAGCGACGAACGCCGCCGCGGTGCTGACGTTGAACGTCCCGGAGGCGTCGCCGCCCGTTCCGCAGGTATCGAGCAGCGGCCCGTCCACCTCGACGCGGAGCGACTTCTCGCGCATGACACGCGCGAGGCCCGTGATCTCGTCCACCGTCTCGCCCTTCATGCGCAGCGCGACGAGGAACGCCGCGACCTGCGCCGGCGTCGCCTCGCCCGACATGAGCTCCTCCATGCAGGCGGACGCCTCGGCCTCGGTGAGGTCGCGCCGGTCCACCAGCGCGGCGATAGCGTCACGGATCATGGGGTTCAATGCTACTACATCTCCAGGAAGTTACGGAGCAGGTCCTTGCCGATGGGCGTGGCGATGCTCTCCGGGTGGAACTGGACGCCCTCGATGGCGTACTCGCGGTGGCGGACGCCCATGATTACGCCACTGTCACTGCGGGCGGTCACCTCCAGACACTCCGGCACGGTCTCCGGCTGGATGGCGAGCGAGTGGTAGCGGATCGCCTCGAAGGGGTTGGGCAGGCCGCGGAAGACGCCCTTGCCGTCGTGCTCGATGCGGCTCGACTTGCCGTGCCTGATCTCGCCCGCGTAGGCGACCACAGCGCCGAACGCCTCGCCGACGCACTGGTGGCCCATACAGACGCCCAGGATCGGCAGTTGGCCGGCCATGCGATCGATCAGCTCGACGCTGATGCCCGCCTCCTTCGGCGTACACGGCCCCGGCGAGACAACCAGCTTCTCGGGCCGCATCGCCTCGATCTCGTCGACCGTCGCCTGGTCGTTGCGCACGACGCGCACGTCGGCGCCCAGCTCGCAGAGATACTGGTAGAGGTTATAGGTGAAGCTATCGTAGTTATCGAGCAGCAGGATCATGGTTTCACCGCTTTCAGGATCAGTGTGCTCGGGATCAGGTCTGACTTGTCTTTCGTGGAGCCGAGCCAGCGCCACGGCTCATCGGCTCCCGGGGTCGGCGCTGGCTCCAACACACGCTCGACTCGGAAGCCGGCGTCGATGAGCAGCGCCAGCCACGCGCCGACGGGCCGGTACCACGAGCGCATGCGCGCGGACGCCTTCGCTTCGACGAAGTCCCACTGCCAGTCGAGCTGCTCCTCCCAGTAGCTCTTCGTAACGCCGTAGGGCGGCGTATCGTCCAGACAGGCGTCGAACGGGTGGTGCAGGCTGAGCACGAACGGCGAGCCGCGACGCAACACGCGGTACGCCTCGGCGAACGCGCGGTCGGCGCGCTCGACGTAGTTCATCGCGTGCAGCGAGAGCGCCAGGTCCTGCGTCTCGTCGTCGATCCCGCGCAGCTCTTCGACGTTGCCCTGCACGAGCGTGACGAGCACGCCCTCACGCTCGGCGAGGCGACGGCCGTACTCGATCTGTTTGTCGGACAGATCGACGCCGATCGCCGTCGCCCCCAGCTTGGCGAGGACGATACAGTCCTGCCCGCCGCCGCAGCCGAGGACCAGCGCGCGCTTGTCCGTAACATCGCCGAGGAGCTGCAGCTCGCTTTCGTCCGGCGCTCGGCCGCCGTAGACGAGGCGATCGGTGGGCAGGCGGTACCGGTCCTGGTAGGCGCGCGAGATCGTATTCCAAGCCGCACGGTTATCCGGCGCGGGCCCGCCGGCCGTCACGGGCACAGGGCTTGCCACGTTAGCTGCGTGACGACCGGCGACCAGCCAGTCGCGCAGCGCGACCGGCATATCGAGCGCGGCCAGCTCGCCTTCGCTGAGCCAGCGCACGTCGTCGTAGTCGCCGGAGGCGCGGAAGCGCAGGCTGCCGCTGTGCGTCGGCACGCGAAAGATATTCGCGACGTAGCGCTCGCGGGAAGAGCTCTCCTCGATGTAGAGCGTCTCAGCGAACTCCGGAACGCCGATCTCTATGCCGAGCTCGCGGTACGCGTGCCGCTCCAGCGCCTCCTCGGCCGCCTCGTCTTCACCAAGGAGCGCCGCTGGCAGCAGCCAGCTTCCAGCGAACGGCGGCACGTTCTGCTTACGTCGTGTGACGAGCAGGCGGTCGCGGCGTTCGAAGAGCGCCATCGAGAGGATCCGCGCCACGACTACTCCCCCGCTCCCAACGGCAGTCCGACAACCTCCATACCGTACTTGGCCTGCAGTGCCTCAGCCTTTTCCCACGACCATGAGCCATCGACGCGCATCGCCCCCAGCTCCTCGAAGTAGCCCTCGAAATCGGCGGGCGAGAAAATCTGGAGCATGCGACCGGGCGTGGTGCCTTGGTTCACGAAGGTGTGCACCGCACCCATCGACACGAACACGAACCCGCCGGGCCCGACGTTGACCGTCTCGTCGCCCACGCGGAACGTGAAGTCGCCCTCAAGGACGAAGAACGCCTCATCATTGCGCAGGTGCCGGTGCGCGGGAGGCCCCGCGAAGCCGGGTCCGCGGGTGACGACCGTCAATGACAGCCGCCCTTCTGTGAGCGCTCCGTCTGCTTTTACCACGCGCTCCACCTGGGTCTGCAGTAGCTTTCCTTCGCCCTCGTGCAGTACGACCGGCTGCCGTTCTCCTTCCATCGCTAGTACCCCAGGCTCCCGCGCGGCGTCGACGTCAGGATCTCCTCAGCGCGGTCGATCGCCCGCAGCAGCGCCTTCGCCTTGTTCTGCGTTTCTACAAACTCGGTGGCGGGATCGCTGTCGTAGACGATGCCACCGCCGGCCTGGATGTGCGCCACGCCGTCCTTCAGCACCATCGTGCGCAGCGTGATCGCCGTATCCAGGTTGCCGGACAGGTCGAAGTAGCCCGCGCAGCCGGCATAGACCCCGCGGCGGTCGCGCTCCAGCTCCGCGATGATCTCCATCGCGCGGATCTTGGGCGCGCCCGAGACGGTGCCGGCCGGGAAGCAGGCGCGCAGCGCGTCGTACGACGACATGCCGTCTCGCAGCCGGCCCACAACGTGCGAAACGAGATGCATGACGTGCGAGTAGCGCTCCACTTCCATCAGCTCGGTCACCTGCACCGTGCCGGGCTGGCTGACCCGGCCGACGTCGTTGCGTCCCAGATCGACCAGCATGATGTGCTCCGCCCGCTCCTTCTCGTCCGTCCGCAGCTCCTGCTCCAGCGCGTTGTCCTCGGCTTCGTCGCGGCCGCGCGGCTTGGTGCCGGCGATCGGGTGGTAGTCGATACGCCGGTCTTCGACGCGCACGAGCATCTCGGGCGACGCCCCGACGACCTGGCAGTCCGCGAGATCGAGGTAGAACATGTACGGCGACGGGTTCACCGTGCGCAGCGCTCGATAGATGTCGAAGGCGTGGGCAGGCGTAGGCCGTGAGAAGCGCTGCGAGAACACCGCCTGAATGCAGTCGCCCGCAACGATGTACTCCTTGATCTTGTTGACTTTCGCCTCGTACTCGTCGCGCGGCATGTTGGAGCAGACCTCGCCCGGGGCGACGGATGCCCCGCCGCCATCGCGACGGTACGGGAGCGCTGTCAGCGGCTGCGCGAGCCGCCCGACCAGCTCTTCGATCTTCCAGGTGGCCTGTCGATACGCCGCATCGATATCGCCGTCGAGCCGCACGTGCGAGACGACCTTGATCACGTGCTGCACGTGGTCGAAGACGAGCAGCGTGTCGGTGAACATGAGGATCGCATCGGGCAGGCCGAGGGGATCGTTCAGCGCCTCCGGAACGCGCGGCTCGAAGTGGCGGACGACTTCATAGCCCAGGTAGCCGACGGCGCCACCGTGAAATCGCGGCAGCCCAGCGACCGGCGCGACGCGGAAGCGCGCCAGCTCCTGCTCAACTTGCGCGACCGGATCGCCGGATTCCTCGTTGCGCTCCACGCGCGTGCCGTTGCGCAGCACACGGTACGGCTCCGTCCCAAGGAAGCTGTAGCGGCCGAATCGTTCACCGCCCTCGACGCTCTCCAGCAGGAACGAGTACTTCCCCCGCGCGATCTTCAGGAATGCGGAGACTGGCGTTTCGAGGTCCG
>JBIOYF010000027.1:0-4009 GCA_044870035.1 Dehalococcoidia bacterium | reverse complement strand
TGACCGGCATCGCCGCGAACAAGTCGATTGCGGAAGGCCGCCCCGTCCGCGTTGCCGAGCTGTTGCGAGGCTAGGCCGCCGTTGCCGCTGGTGTGCTCTTGAGCAACGAGCTGGCCGGTCTCCGAGTTGTCGAGCTGAGCCGATCGGCGGGCGCGGCCTTCGCCGGACGGCTCTGCGCCGCGGCCGGCGCGGCGGTCCTGCTGGTCGAGCCGCCGGAGGGCCACGTCCTGCGCCATGAAGGGGCGTTCCGCGGCGACGCGGACAATGGCGAGACGTCGGCCGCACATCTGCACGTCAACGCCGGCAAACGCTCCGTCGCCATCGACATCGAATCGCAAGCCGCCCTGCTGGTCGGGCTGCTGGAACGAGCCGACGTGTTGCTTACGGACATCGCTGCGCACCTGCTCGATCCGCTCGGACTGAGCTGGGCGGCGCTGCACGATCGCCGACCGGCGCTGCTGATGACGCGCATCACACCGTTCAGCGACAGCGGGCCGTTCGCGCGCTACGTGGGGACGAACCTGACCGGCCTGGCGTCGGGCGGGCAGCTCAAGATCACCGGCGATCCGGACAAGCCGCCGCTCTCCAACTTCGGCGCGCAAGCCGAGTATCAAGCCGGCCTCTCCGCGTTCGCGGGGACGCTGGCCAACCTGCTGCTGCGCGACGCGACCGGCGCGGGTGACTACCTCGACCTGTCGATGCAGGACGTCGTCGCGACGAACCTGGAGCACCGTTCGCCGGCGCTCAACCTCGGCCTCTCGGCGAGCCGCGTCGGCCTCACCGTCTCCGCGACGTACGGCGTGTACGCCTGCGCCGACGGCTGGGTCTACCTCACGGCGTTCGCACCGGCGCTCTGGGAGCGGCTGAAGTCGATCATCGATCTGCCAGAGCTGGACGGCGAACGCTTCTCGACGCAGGCGGCGCGCCTAGACCACAACGACGAGCTGCAGGCGCTGCTGGCGCGCTGGGCGGTGACGAAGCCGGCGGCTGAGCTGCGCGAGCTCGCGCTGCGCGGCCATCCGCTGACCGTGGCGGAGACGCCGGCAAGCCTGCTCGCGTCGGAGCAATGGCGCGGGCGGCGCGTCGCGCAGCGCGCCAGCCATCCCGTCGCGGGAGAGTTCGCGCTGATCGGCGCGCCGTGGTTCGAAGATGGGCCGGCGGATCTTTCGCCCGCGCCGCTCTTCGGCGAGGCGAACGCGGAGCTGCTGGGCGCGCCGGCGGAGGCGAGGACGTAGTGGATTGGCGATCGGGCCGGCTGCCGCTGACCGGTCTGCGTGTGATCGACTGGTCGGTCTACTGGGCCGGGCCGTACCTCGGCATGATGCTGCACGACCTGGGCGCGGAAGTGATCAAGATCGAGTCGCCGTCCAACTGGGACCCGCTGCGCACGGTGATCGACGTCAACAAGTACGCGGGCGCGGGCGCGCGGCCGCTGACGGCGCAGGAGCGCGCGAACGTCAACCAGCACTTCAACGAGTGGAACCGCGGCAAGCTGAGCTTCGCGGTTGAGCTGAACGACCCGCGCGGGCGCGAGCTGCTGCTGCGCCTCGCCGAGCAGTCGCACATCGTGATCGAGAACCACCGGCCGGGCGCGAAGGAGAAGCTGCGCATCGGCTACGACGACGTCGCGCGCGTGCGGCCGGACGCGATCTATCTTTCGCTTTCCGGCTTCGGGCAGACGCCGCCGGAGCGCGACGCGATGGCGCTCGGAGCGCCGGTGGAGCTGGCGAGCGGTCTGTTTTCGCTGAACGGCTATCGAGACGACCCGACGCCCGCCAAGACGGGCTTCAGCTACGGCGACCCCGTCGGCGCGCTGACTGCGCTCTCGGCGCTGCTGCTCGCGGTCCGGGCGTGGCGGAAGACGGGCGAAGGGCGCTACATCGACGTATCGATGCGCGACGCGCTGTCGTTCGGCATCGGTGCGGCGTTCGTCGACTGGTCGATGAACGGCGTCGAGCGGCCGCATCGCGGCAACCGGCATCCGTCGTTCGCGCCGCAGGGCGTGTATCGCGCGCGTGGCGGCGACGAGTGGGTGGCGATCAGCGTACGCGACGGCCGCGACTGGCAGGCGCTTCTCGACGTGATCGATGGGGCATCGTTGCGCGATCCAGACCTCGTAAACGCGGAGGCGCGCCGCCGGCGACACGATGAGCTCGACGCAGCGATCGAGGGGTGGACGTCGCAGCGGGAGGCGCGCGAGATCGAGTCGATGCTGCAGCAGGCCGGCGTACCGGCGGCCGCGGTGCTCGACTACAAGCAGTTGGGCGCGGACCCGCAGCTCGCGTCGCGGGGGGCGTTCCAGCGCATCGAGCACCCGGCGTTCGGGACGGAGATACGCGCGAATTCGCAGTGGGAGCGTGGCGAGCACGCGCAGCCTATCGATTCGCCCGCGCCTTGTTTCGGCCAGCACAACCGGTACGTTCTGAGTGAGATCTTGGGACTGGCGCCCGATGAGATCGACGAGCTGGAGCGCGCGGGCGTCGCCGGCGATGAGATCCTCGCGCCTGCGGAGTGACTCGGCGTCATGCAGTTTGATTGCGACAGGTGTGCTATCGGTGCGCGAGATCCTTCGGCCGCCGCCGCGGCAGGGCGCATGGCCATGCGCCCCTACATCCCCGCTCGCCTCAGAATGACATTAGGAAAACAATATCGCGAGGAAATGTGGAAGTGATCGACGGTCACGACGGCGGAGACGGGCGCACTTGGCAAACAACCATCGACGAACTAATGGCAATATGCCGCGATGCGCTTGCCGCGCTCATCCCCGCCCTAGAACGGGCTAAGATTGCCTGGCGCCGACCTGATGCTTACGACGATTGGGACGCGATTGCGGAGGCCATTTTCTACAACAT
Organism: Dehalococcoidia bacterium; assembly: GCA_044870035.1. Lineage (GTDB taxonomy): Bacteria > Chloroflexota > Dehalococcoidia > DSTF01 > RBG-16-68-14 > JBBDXS01. The sequence continues at coordinate 1,157 of JBIOYF010000027.1, read as the reverse complement.
TGTCGTCCGAACAATACGTTGGTCCTTGCTAGAAGACAAGAAGCTGACCGACGCGACGATTTCATCCAAGAATGTGCCGAGGTATGGTCTGAGATATCCGGATTATGGTGCTCTCAGCTTCGTTGAGGTCGTTCCGTTGGTTGCCAGGCCTTCTTCATACCTGGTATTCGTTGATTTTCAAGCACAAGCCTCCGCCTTTGACACAGTCAGCTGTTGTCTGATCGATGCGGCTGGCAAGGTCATTGACGATTCGCCTCAGGAGCTTGCAATCACTGACGTTCGCTTCCGTTTCCAATACCGCGCGTCCGATGGCGAACTAGTGAGCTTGGAGAAGCTATCGCTTCTGGTCTGAGGAGGCGAATGAGATCTAAGCGTGATCTGCATGCTCATCGTTCTCGATTGTCGCGAGTGTGCTTGACCAACCTCACTTTGGCATGGACAATGGAGCGCTGAAGCGCCGGAGCAACGCTGAATGAAGCCCGCACCGTTCGCCTACTTCGACCCGCAGACGCTGGACGACGCCGTCGCGCTGCTGGAGGAGCACGGCGCGGAGGCGAAGGTGCTGGCGGGCGGCCAGAGCCTGGTGCCGCTGCTCAACATGCGGCTGGCGCGTCCGGCGCTGCTCGTCGATCTCAACCGGATCGACGGCCTCGATTACATACGCGAAGACAGCGACGCACTCGCGATCGGCGCGATGACGCGCCAGCGCGCGGTCGAGCGTTCGGAGCTGGTGCAGCGCAGGCAGCCGCTGCTCCACGCCGCGACGAAGTTCATCGCGCACCCGCAGATCCGCAACCGCGGCACCATCGGCGGATCGCTCGCGCACGCCGACCCGGCCGCGGAGCTGCCCGCGGTCGCGCTCGCGCTGGAGGCCGAGCTGCAGGTTGCCGGCCCGAGCGGCACGCGCGCCGTCGCAGCGCAAGACTTCTTCGTCACGTACCTGACGACGTGCCTGGAGCCGGCGGAGATCGTGACCCAGGTTCGTTTTCCGGCACTCCCTGACCGGACGGGCTGGGCATTCGTTGAGCTGTCGCGGCGGCACGGCGACTTCGCGCTGGCCGGCGTCGCGGCGACGCTGACGCTGGAGAACGGTGGTACGATCGGCGACGCGCGCATCGCGCTGTTCGGCGTCGCGCCGGCGGCTATGCGCGCCAGCG
>JBIOYF010000026.1:0-10295 GCA_044870035.1 Dehalococcoidia bacterium | reverse complement strand
ACATCGGCAAGTCGGGCGTGCACCGCTGGACCAAGTGGCGCGAGCGCACCTGGTGCAAATACTGCGGCCGGGAGAAGTAAGAGAGGCACCGGCAGCCGACGCGCCCGACTTTGTCGGGCGCCGTCCGACGAAGTCGGACGCGGCCCCGCCGGGCGGGGGCCGGTCGGCTGCCTGGACAGCGCTTCAAGGCGAGCCGTTCGAATCGACCGTGGTATACTTGCGACTGGTTCGACCCAACACGAATTGAATCTGCTTGGCTATCCGCCAGCGCGGCTGGAAACGATGACGCATGACTAAGCCCAAGCTCGTCTACCTCTTTCGAGAGGGCAACAAGAACCAGAAGGACCTGCTGGGGGGGAAGGGCGCCAACCTGGCCGAGATGACGAACCTCGGCCTGCCCGTGCCGCCCGGCTTCACCATCAGCACCGAAGCCTGTCTGGCCTACCTCAAGGGCGGCGGCAAGCTGCCCGAAGGCCTCATGGACGAAGTGACAAGCGCGCTGCGCAACGTCGAGGAGCAGACGGGCAAGCGCTTCGGCGACCCAAAGCGGCCGCTGCTCGTCTCCGTGCGCTCAGGCGCGAAGTTCTCGATGCCCGGCATGATGGACACCATCCTCGATCTCGGGCTGAACGACTCGACCCTGGAGGGGCTGATCGCTGCGACGGGCGACGCGCGCTTCGGCTGCGACTCCTGGCGTCGCTTCATCATGATGTTCGGCGACATCGTTTTGGAGATCGAGCGGCGCAAGTTCGACGCGATCTTCGACGAGGCGAAGGCGGCCGCCGGCGCGGCGAGCGACGCCGAGATGCCCGCCGAAGCGCTCCGCGACGTTGCGGAACGCTTTCGATCGCTGGTCCGCGATGAGACCGGTCGGCCGTTCCCGGACGAGCCGATGGAACAGCTGCGACTCGCTATCGAGGCGGTCTTCAAATCGTGGGACAACGAGCGTGCGAAAACGTATCGCCGCATTGAAAAGATACCGGACGATCTCGGCACCGCCGTCAACGTGCAGACAATGGTCTTCGGCAACATGGGTGACGACTCCGGGTCGGGCGTCGCGTTCACGCGCGACCCCGTCAGCGGCGAGAAGGCCGTCTGGGGCGAATATCTCACGAACGCGCAAGGCGAGGATGTGGTCGCCGGCACGCGCACACCGATGCCGGTGGTAGCGCTGCGCGACAAGGACCCGGGCCTGTACCAGCAACTCGAACAGATCGCCGCTACGCTCGAGCAGCACTACCGCGACATGCTGGACATCGAGTTCACCGTGGAGAAGGGGACGCTCTACATGCTGCAGTGCCGCGTGGGCAAGCGCACGGCGCGGGCGGCGGTCACGGCGGCGGTCGACATGGTGCGCGAAGGCCTCATTAGTAAGAGCGAGGCCGTCTTGCGGGTCGCCCCGAGCCGGCTCGACGACCTGCTGCACCCGCAGCTCGACCCGAAGGTGCAAACCGTGCCGCTGAACGAGATCGGCGCTCAGGTGGCCAAGGCCGTCGAGGGTAAAGCCGAGATGATCTTCGTCGTCGGGCAGGACGGCGTGCGCGGCCTCCAAGAGTCGAACGCGCTGCCATCGACCGCGCTGCTCAGCTTCGCGGGCGAGCGCGCCGTTGGCACGATGCGCGCCTCCGACTGGCAGGCGATGAACGACGAGCAGCAAGCGGCGCTGCTCGAAAGGGCGCGCTTCGTGGAGATAGCCAAGGGCCTGCCTGCCTCCCCCGGGGCTGCTGCCGGAGAAGCGGTGTTCGATCCCGATACGGCCGCTCGGTTGGGCCATGACTCTAAAGACGTGCTGCTCGTGCGGCAGGAGACATCGCCGGACGACATCAACGGCATGCAGGCTGCACGCGGCGTACTGACGCAGCGCGGCGGCATGTCCAGTCACGCTGCACTGGTAGCGCGCGGGTTCGGCATTCCATGCGTGAGCGGTTGCGAGACGATCCGCGTCGACGAAGGCGCGCACTCGATGGCCGTCGACGGCATTACCATCAGCGAGGGCCAAACCATCACCATCGACGGCTCAAGTGGGCGCGTGCTACTGGGCCTCATCCCATCCGTTGAGGCCGAGCTGTTCCCCAAACTTACCGAGTTCCTCTCCTGGGCCGACGAGATCCGGCGGCTGGGCGTGCGCGCGAACGCGGATAACCCGCAGGACGCGGCGAAGGCGGTCGAGTTGGGCGCGCAGGGCATTGGTCTCTGCCGCACCGAGCATATGTTCTTCCAGGCCGACCGGCTGCCCGTCGTCCGCGAGATGATCCTCGCGGCGGCCGAGACGAAGGCGCTGGAGGCGTCCGTACAGTCGCTCGAGAAGGAGGCGGCGGGGGCGGACCGCGACAAGCGCGGGCAGCTGGACGAGCGCCTCTCGGAGCTGCGCGGACGGCTCGAGGGGCCGATGGGCAAGTACCGCGGCTCGCTCGACCGACTCCTGCCGATGCAGCAAGGCGACTTCGAGGCGATCTTCCGCGTGATGGGCGAACGGCCCGTCACCATCCGCCTGATCGACCCGCCGATGCACGAATTCCTGCCCGACCACGACGAGCTGCTGGAGACTGTGACGCGGCTGCGCATCCAGTCGCCGGAATCCGAGGAGCTGAAGGACAAGGAGGCCATGCTGCGGCAGGTGCGCGCGCTACGCGAGGCGAACCCGATGCTCGGGCTGCGCGGCTGCCGCCTGGGGATCCTCTACCCCGAAGTGAACGAGATGCAGGTGCGCGCGATCTTCCGCGCGGCGTGCCGCGTCGCGAAGGAAGGTGTGCGCGTCCATCCCGAAGTGATGATCCCGCTCGTCGGGTTCGAAAGCGAGCTGAAGCGGCTGCGCGGCCTGCTCGAACGCGTGGCGCGCCAGACGATGCAAGAAGAGGGCATGGAAGTCGCCTACCTCTTCGGAACGATGATCGAGCTGCCGCGCGCTGCACTGACGGCCGGTGAGATCGCGAACGACGCGGAGTTCTTCTCGTTCGGCACGAACGACCTGACGCAGACGACGCTCGGGCTCAGCCGCGACGACGCTGAGGCGAGCTTCCTCACGCACTACCTGGATGAGGGGATCCTCTCCGACAACCCGTTCGAAACGCTCGATCAGAACGGCGTCGGCGCGCTGATCCGGATCGCGGTGGACCAGGGTAGGAAAACGCGCCCCACGTTAAAGACCGGCATCTGTGGGGAACACGGCGGCGACCCGCGGTCGATCGTGTTCTGCCACCAGGCGGGGCTGGACTACGTGAGCTGTTCGCCGTATCGCGTGCCGATCGCCCGGCTGGCCGCCGCCCACGCCGCGCTCGACGACGAGACCGAGCGCGACCGGTAAGTCACGTGTCCTCACCGTAAGAGAGACGGGGTCATGAATCAGCCCGATACGAGGTCTTCCGCAATGCTGATGCGCCTGAGCAACGGTTATCAGGTATCTCAGGCGATCCACGTGGTGGCGACGCTGGGGATCGCGGACCTCCTGAAGGACGGTCCGCGCGGCAGTGAGGATCTCGCCGCCTCGGTGGGCGCGCACCCGCCGTCCCTGTACCGCTTGCTGCGTGCGCTCGCCAGTCTCGGCGTCTTTCAAGAGGACAGGGAAGGGCACTTCTCGCTAACCCCGCTGGGAGCCTGCCTGCGCTCCGATGCGACGGAGCCTGTCGGCCCCTGGGCCACGTTTATCGGCCAGGAGCGCCACTGGGAGACGTGGGGACACCTGCTCCACAGTGTACAGACTGGAGCGAGCGCGTTCCGTCACCTCTACGGCACGAGTCCTTGGGAGGCCCGTGCGGCCAATCCGGAGGCGAGCGCAGTCTTTGACCGGGCGATGACGGCGATCTCCGTTAGCTCCGCCGAATCTGTTCTCGCCGCGTACGACTTCGGCAAGTTCCGACGTGTGGTTGACGTGGCCGGCGGGCAGGGCGCGCTCCTTGCCGCGATCCTGGTCAAGCATCCCACGGTGCAAGGTGTGCTGTTCGATCAGCCGCACGTGGTGGCGAGCGCGGCGCCACTCCTTGAGGCGGCCGGCGTCGCCGAACGCTGCCAGGTCGTTGGAGGCAGCTTCTTTGAGGCGGCTCCGGGCGGCGGCGACGCCTATGTGCTGAAGGCGATCGTGCATGACTGGGATGATGCGGAGGCCACGGCCATCCTGCGGAGCTGTCGGAGCGCGATTGAGGCGAACGGGCGGCTGCTCGTCATCGAGCGGGAAATCTTGCCACCGAACGAAGGTGCTCCCGCTAAGCTATCTGACCTCAATATGCTGGTTATGCTGGGAGGACGAGAGCGCACACGAGAAGAGTACGCCGTCCTCTTCGCCGCGTCCGGCTTTCGGCTGGCGAGCGTGACGCCGACGGAAGCCGGCCTCAGCATCTTCGAGGGCGTTCCGGCATAGCAGCGAATGGCCGCCGAACAATCTGCCCCGGGAGACCTCCTCCAAAAGATCGCCGAAGGGCGCGAGGCCGAGATCTTCGCGTGGGAAGACGGCTCCGTCCTCCGACTACTGCGCAACCCGAACGCGCACCAGCAGGTTCAGGCGGAAGCCGCCGCGATGCGCGCCGCGGCGTCCGCGGGCGTTCGCGTTCCGGCCGTGCGCGAGGTGACGACCGTCGATGGCCGGCCGGGGCTCGTCATGGAACGCATCGACGGTATCGATGAGCTGGCGGTGGTCGGGAAGCGGCCGTGGCTGGTGTTCGCCGTCGGCGCGTCGACCGGCCGGATCCAGGCCGGCCTGCACGACGTGAAGGCGCCGCCGGAGATCCGGCCGCTGAACGACCGGCTGCGTGACCGCATCGAGCGGCTGAGCGGATTGCCGGGCGATCTGAAGGCGTTCGCCCTGTCAACGCTGGACGGGCTGCCGCAGGGCGACCGACTCTGCCACGGCGATCTGCACCCGGGCAACATCATGCGCTCCGCCGGCGGGCCGGTCTTGATCGACTGGACGGCCGTGACGGCGGGCGATCCGACGGCGGACTACGTGCGGACCCACCTCATGATCCGCATCGGAGACATCCCGCCCGGCCAGCCGCTGGTGATCCGCTACGGCGCGATCGTCGCGCGCGGGCTGATGCTGTCATCATTCGCTCGAGCATACCGGCGCGCGCGGCCCCTCGATGAGGACCTCGCGAAGCGCTGGGAGATCCCGGTGGCCGCCGCGCGCATCGCCGACGGGATCGAGCCGGAGCGGCCGAAGCTGGTGGCGCTGCTAGAAAAGGCACGGGCGAAGGTGTAGCGGCTTTTGCCGACGGCCTCGCGCTTCTCGCATCCCACTTCCAGTATCCAGCTCACTCCACCGTCACGGTCTTCGCGAGGTTGCGCGGCTGATCGACATCGCAGCCGCGCCAGACGGCGATGTGATACGCCAGGAGCTGGAGCGGCACGACAGTCAGCACGGGCAATAGCAACGGTGAAGCCTCCGGCACTTCGATCGTGTAGTCCACCTTGCGCGGCAGCTCGTCATCGCCCTCGGTGAGCACGGCGATCACGGTGCCGTCGCGCGCCTTGACCTGCTCGATGTTCGAGAGCATCTTCTCGCGCAGGCCGTCGCGCACAGCGATCGCAACGACGGGCATCGTGTCGTCGATGAGCGCGATCGGGCCGTGCTTCATTTCGCCGGCCGGGTAGCCCTCGGCGTGGATGTAGCTGATCTCCTTCAGCTTGAGCGCGCCCTCCATCGCAACGGGGTATTGCAGCCCGCGGCCTAGGAAGAGGAAGTTCTGATAGCGGTGGAACCTGTGCGCGAGCTGCTCGATCTCCGGCGAGCGGCGCAGCATGCGCCCGATCAGGTCGGGTAGATGGATGAGCGGCTCAATGAGGTCGCCGAGGCGCTCGTTGTCGATCGCGCCACGCACTCGGGCAACGTGGCAAGCGAGCAGATAGAGCGCGACGATGGACGCGGTGAGCGTCTTTGTGCTGGCGACGCCGATCTCTGGTCCGCAGCGGGTGTAGACCGTGCCGCCGGCGACGCGCGTCGACTGCGCGCCCGGCGTGTTGCAGACCGTGATCAGCAACGCGCCTCGGCGCTTCGCTTCGCTCATCGCCTCCAGCGTATCGACGGTCTCGCCGGACTGCGCGATCGAAACGACCAGCGTTTCCGGCCCAAGGACAGCGCCGCGGTAGCGGAACTCCGACGCGTTGTCGACTTCCGCGGGCAAGCCCGCGATCGCCTCGAAGTAGTGGCGGCCGACCATCGCGGCGTGGAGGCTGGTGCCCATCGCGATGACGATGACGCGTTGCACCGAACGCAGCGCCTCGTCCGGCACGTCGAGGTCCGACAGATCGAGGCCGGGCGGGTCGAAGAGCGCGCGGCCGCGCATCGTATCGAGCACGCATTCGGGCTGCTCCATGATCTCCTTCAGCATGAAGTGCTTGTACGGTCCCTTGACGGCCGCCACCGGATCGAGCGGCACGTCCTGCGGTTCCTTCTCGATAGCATTGCCGGCGGCATCCCAGTAGCGAACGTCCTCTCGGGTCAGCTCCACGAGCTCGCCATCACCGAGAAATGCGACGCGGCGCGTCTCCGGCAGCAGCGCCGCTAGATCGCTGGCGACAAAGTACTCGTTTCGGCCGTAGCCGACGACGATGCCGCCGGCGTTACCAGCTCGAGCGGCGACGAGCCGGCCGGGTTGCTCACGGCAGATGACCGCGATGGCATGTGAGCCTTCACAGCGAGCCAGAGCTCGTCGCACCCCGGCTGGGAGATCGTCTCCTTCGCCGAGCGCAGCCTCGACAAGGTGCGCGATGACTTCGCTGTCGGTTTGGGACGAGAAGCGGTGCCCCTGGGCGATCAGCTCGGTGCGGAGGGCAAGGTAGTTTTCGACGATACCGTTGTGGACGATGGCGACGTTACCGTCGCAGTCGATGTGAGGGTGCGCGTTCTCGTCGGAGGGCCTGCCGTGCGTCGCCCAGCGTGTGTGCGCGATACCGGCGGTGCCGGTGGGGTAGACGCCCTCTATCGCAGCGACAAGGTTGCTGATCTTGCCCGTTCGTTTCGTGATCTGCAAGCGCCCGTCGCCGTCGAGGACGGCGAGGCCGCCACTATCGTAACCCCGGTATTCGAGACGCTGGAGGCCCTCGACCAGCAGCGGCCCGGCCTCCCGGTTGCCCTCATATCCAATAATGCCGCACATGCAGCACTCCTTTCTGTATGTGCTTTACCTTCGGCCCTTCGACCTGGCTCAGCGCAAGCCCTTCGACCCTGCTCAGGGCAAGCAGGCTCACGATGGCGTGCCGAACGGCGTTGCTAGCTGAAGCTGTCTGTGATGTGACCGCGGTGGGGCAGAGTTCCTCTGGCACGTTGACCGGCTTTTGTCGCGGGCTTTCGCCCCTCGTTTTGTGCCGAGCATATCGACCGTGCGGGCCGGGAGGCCATCCGCCGAGTGGTTCGATCAGCCTCCGCCTCGTCATCCTTCCGCGCGGCGGAAGGACCTGGCGCTTTTCTGTCCCAGGCTAAAGCCTGGGCTACCGAACTATTCTTCCGCGGTTTTCTTCCACCTCCTTTCGTTCCAGGCCTGACGCCTGGACTAGGAATCTCAGCAGGCTAAAGCCTGGCCTTCGGAAACCGCTACGGCGGCGCGAGCTCGCGCAGGCGAGCGACGACAGCGTCGACGGCGTTGTCCGGCGTCGAGGCGCCGGCCGTGACGCCGACGCGCTCGTGGCCGGCCAGCCATTCCGGCTGGATCTCGCCGGCCGACTCGACCTGATGCGTCTCGACACCTTCTTCGCGCGCGACTTCGGCAAGATGGCGCGTGTTCGCGCTCTCGCGTCCTCCGATGACGAACATCAAGTCGACCTGGTGGGCGAGCTCCTGTGCGGCGGCCTGCTGGCTTGTCGTCGCGTTGCAGAGCGTGTTGATCACGCGCAGCTCGCTAATGCGGTCCATGCGCTGTTCGAGCAGCGCGCGGACGAACTCGGCGAAGTGGCCCTCGGTCTCTGTGGTCTGCGAAAGCACGCCGACGCGCGCCGGCAGGTCGTCCGGCAGATCGGCCAGGCCCTCGATACTCGTCACCGCGAAGGCTTTGCCAGGCGCCCAGCCGAGCACGCCGCGGACCTCCTTGTGGTTCGGGTCGCCGAAGATGATGACGGCGAAGCCGTCTTCGGCCAGGCGCTTCGCCCACTGCTGGGAGCGCGTGACGATCGGGCAGGTCGTGTCGACGACGGGCACGCCGCGCGACTCGAGCTGACGCACGACCGACTCGCTGACGCCGTGGGCGGTAATCGCTACCGGGCGTTCGCTCACCTCGTCAAGCGAGGCGATGACATCGAGGCCTTTGCTCTTGAGCTGAGAGACGACCTGCGGGTTGTGGACGACGGAGCCGAGGCTGACCATGGCGCCCTGCTCCCGCGTGGCGTCTTCCATCATCTCGACGGCGCGGCGGACGCCGAAGCAGAAGCCCATCTCCTTCGCGAGGATGATCTCCATCGACTCTAGTGTACTCCCTCAGCCTTGCGCGCGGCTACGGCGGAACCCTTATCTTCGATATCGGCGTAGACGCCTCGATACTTTGGGGGCAGCAGCTCCGCGATGCGTCGCATGATGATGTCGGTCGCTTCGGCTGTGGTCTCGGAGGTGACGCGCTCGTACTCCGGCAGGTGGAACGGCTCGCCGATGGTCACCTTGATGTGCGGCACGGACAGCGGCCTGAGGAAGATCCAGGGCCAGCCGATCTTCTCCGAGCCCGTAACGGCGACCGGCAGGACGGGCGCACCGCTGCGGATCGCGATGATCGCGGTGCCGGGATGGCCCTTGGTGAGTCCACCGGTGCGGCTACGTGTACCTTCGGGGAACATGACGAGGAGCGCGCCGCTCTCCAGGTGCTCGCTGGCGGCGCGCAGGGCCGAAAGGTCGGCCGCGCCGCGGCGGACCGGGAAGGCGCCGAAGATACGGAAGGCCGGACCCAGGACCGGCCAGCGGATCATCTCGCGCTTGGCCATGTACATTGGGAAGCGCGGCCGGATGGCGAGCGCGATCATGGGCGGGTCCGCGTTGTTCAGATGATTGCTGGCGAGGATGAGCGGGCCCTGGCGGGGGATGTGCTCGCGCCCGACAACCTCGAACCTGCGAATGTAGATGCGCGTGAGCACCCAGTCCAGACCGATGACGAAGTAACGGTAGGCGGTAATCAGCATCGCGCGAGCTCGAGAATCTTGTCCACCACGTCGTCCAGCGACAGATGGTCCGTCTGAATAATGATAGCGTCTCCGGCGGGCTTGAGGGGCGAGACGTCCCGCCCGCTATCGATGGTGTCGCGGAGAGCCAGCTCCTCGCTGACGCCTGCGAGGCTGGCCGTTTTGCCTGCGGCGAGCAGCTCGTCGTGGCGGCGGCGCACTCGCTCGTCGACCGAGGCGTCTAGATAGACCTTGAGGCGCGCATCAGGCAAGACGACGGTGCCGATGTCGCGGCCGGCCATGACCGTTTCGCCGGCGGCGGCGAGCCGGCGCTGGAGCGCGACCATCGCCGTTCGCACGCCGGACACGCGCGAGACGAGCGAGACGGCCTCGCCGACCTGGGGGGAGCGCAGCAGCTCGGTTACGTCGACGCCGTCGACTACGACGCGGTAGGCTTCCGGCGCGTCGGGCGGGCCGGCCACGATGGCGAGCTGGGCACGTTCGGCGAGCTGAGTGAGCGCGCGTTCGTCGTTAAGGTCGACGGACCGGTCGAGCGCGAGCCAGGTGATCGCGCGGTACATGACGCCCGTATCGATGAAGCGATAGCCGAGCGCCCGCGCTACCCGGCTGCCGACAGCGCTCTTTCCGGAAGCTACGGGGCCGTCGATGGCGATGGAGGCGGCGGTCATGGTGAGCATGGTACGGGAGGAGGACGACGGCGCAAAGTCGCGAGTAGCAGTCGCCCTCACGCCTGGCCCCTCTCCCGCGAGCGGGAGAGGGGAACGAGCAATCTAACGCGATGCCCTGCGGCGGTCGCGCCACCAGGCACCCCAGCCTGCGCCGCCAAGGGCGCAGGCCAGGCCGACCGGGACCGCCCAACGCCACCAGCCGTCGACGCCGCTAGGAGCGTGGCTGGCGCCGAGGACGGGCAACGCCTTGCGCTCGATCACCGGCGAGGGCTGCGGCGTGAAAACCACGCTTGTCTCTTCAGCGACCTGCGCTGCTAACGAAGACCGGGCGGAACTGCGCGTGGAAGGCTGATGGTAGGGCGCGTCCACCTCGGCGGAGGCTGAGGCGCCGGCGCTGGGTGCGTCGGCGGGCGGATCGGCCGGGGCGCTGGTGACGAGCCAGGCTTCGTCGACGTAGATGGTCGCGCCGGCCGCGGAGCGCGGGCGCAGGACGATACGCGCCTTCGCCGAACGAGCGTCCGGTGGCGCCTGCACCGAGCC
>JBIOYF010000025.1:0-4661 GCA_044870035.1 Dehalococcoidia bacterium | reverse complement strand
CCAGCGCGACGTCCTCGCGCTGCGCCGCGAACCGGCCGATACCGACGCCGATCGCGCCGAGGCCGAAGAGCAGCGTGCGCACGGGCTGCGTCATCCGACGTCCTCCTTGATGATCGACGCGAGCAGGTCTTGCGCGTCGTCCTTCAGCTTACCCTGGGGGTTTAGTTCGAGACAGCGGCGCAGGTATTGCTCTGCCTGACGGTACAGCTCAGCAGGATCGAGGCCGGCGCTCGGGCGGCGCGACACGCGATGGGCGACGAACTCGTAGCACCAGCCGAGCGTATAGAGGAGCGCCGGATCGTCGGGCGCGCCGACCTTCGCGCGCTCCAGCTCGGCCAGGCCCTCGGCGAAGCGTCCTTGCCGCTGGACGAGCGTTGAGCCGACGTACGAGCGCGCGTCTGTGTACTCAGGCGCGAGATCGAGCGCCTCGCGCGCCTTCGCGAGCGCCCCGTCGATCTCGTCGCGCTCGTGCAGCGTGAGCGCCGCTCTTAGCAGCGCGTGGGCGGCTTCAGGGATAGCGGTCATTTGCGGTTCCGCGGGTTGAGCCCCGCGCGTTCTCTCGAATGTGTCAGCATATCGGGCGGCGGCGCGCCGGCGCCAAGGCCGGCTCGTTGACATAGGCCGCGACGCCCGCCTGGCGCCGTAGCTCGCCGTTCGAAGGTCGAGCTGCGGCGAGCAGAAGAGCGCACACGCGACGATATATTTAGGAAGGCGCCGCGGGACAGCGGGGCGTGCGGCGCCTTCGATTGGATGTCGCGCAAAACAAGGTGGATACTCCTCGCCGCCACGATCGCAGCCGCTGCGTTTACGGCGGTCTGCGCGTTCGCATCGCACGCCGAGGCCGTGCCCGCCTTCCGCTGGCCCTGGGCCGGCACGGAGGGCTGGCGCTACACGCAGGGCTTTCATAGCGACTACGCGCTTGACTTTCAGCCGCAGATCGCGCCGAACTGCGGCGATCCCGTCGATACGACGCACACGATCCGTCCCGTCGCGCCGGGCACGGTGACGGAGGTGCGGATGCGCGGCTCGCCGCAGCCCGCGCTCCCGACCGGCCTCGTCATCGATCACGGCGATGGCTGGAGCAGCTACTACACGCATCTGGCAAACGTGCCGGACAGCGTCGCGACCGCAGGGGCGGCGGTGGGTTACGACACCGACCTGGGAAACCCGTCATGCTACTCGTCATGTTCGGGTGGAGTCGGGCCGCCCTGCGCGACGGGCCGGCACATTCACTTCCAGATCCGGAAGGACGGCGCGGGCTCCGGCATTCTCCAAGCGGTCATCTGCGGCTGGACAGTCGGAGCGGACAGCGGCCTGGCACGCAACGGCGTGACCTACTATCCCAAGCTTTCGGCCACGGCGCCGATCGCGAACGCGTACTGCCCAGCAGGCGATCCCGTGCCAGCGACGGAAACATCGACACCAGAAGCGACCGCGACGAACACGTCGACCCCGACGAACACGCCGACACCCACGCCGACGTCGACACCAACGCCTACCCCCAGTCCAACGCCGCTGCCGCTCTACGGTGACGCGAACTGCGACCTGCACGTGAGCAGTGTCGACGCCACGGTGCTGCTGCAGTACTCGGCGGGAATGGTAGAGACGCTGTGCAGCTTGCAGTCCGCCGACGCGAACGCGAACGGCCGCGTCGATCCGATCGACGCCCAGCTTGTGCTGCAGCTGAGCGCGGGACTGATCGATCGCCTGCCGCCGCAATGATGTGGCGGCCGCCGGGCTTGCGCTGACATGGTATGCTTCCCGCGACCAAGGACCCAGGGTGCGCAAAGGAGACTACCGCCATGTGCCCAAACGCGACAGCTGGTAAGCGTTCCAAAAAAGCGTGGCTCTTGCTTGGCCTGCTGACTGCCTTCTCCGCCGCAGCGGCGCTGTTGGAGTATGCGAGCACGACGCCGGCGGCTGCCGCGCCCGGAGGTAGCGGACTCGCCGGGCTCAATACGCCGGGGAACCAGCTCTGGACGCAAAACTCGCCCGACATCCTGGGAGTCGCTGAAGCTGACGACCGCTTCGGTTACGCGCTCGCCGCGGGTGACTTCGATGGTGACGGCGTGCAGGACCTGGCGGTCGGCGCGCCGTACGAGGACGTGGGAGGCGTGGCACTGGCCGGGGCGGTGTCCATCATCTACGGCACTAGCGAAGGCCTAAGCGGGACCAGCAACGAGCTGTGGACTGAAGATACGAACGGCGTTCTGGGCATGGGCGAAGCCGCCGGCCTCTGGGGCTGGGAGCTCGCTGCCGGTGACTTTGACGGCGATGGCGATGACGATCTGGCCGTCGGCGCTCCGTGGAAGAACACGGCTGGCACGGACGCCGGCGCGGTGACCGTGCTGTATGGATCACCGGCGGCGGGGCTCATGGCCGACGGAAGCCAGTATTGGACTCAGGACTCGGCCGGTGTGCTGAGCAACGGCGCTGAGGCGTTCGATCGCTTCGGCGATGCGCTCGCCACGGGCGACTTCGACGGTGATGGTCGAGACGACCTCGCCATCGGAGCTTTCGGGGACTCCGTCGGCGGCAACGATGGCGCCGGCGCGGTCAACGTCATCTACGGCTCGGCCGCCGGCCTCATCACGACGGACAATGAGTACTGGCACCAGGATCAGCCCGACGTGCAGGGTGTCCCTGAGGTCTTCGACGGCTTTGGAGCCGCCCTGGCTGCAGGAGACGCTGACGGCGACGGGCGCGATGAGCTGGCCATCGGCGTCCCGGGCGAGGCCATCGGCGCGCTCGATAGCGCCGGCGCCATAAACGTTCTCGTAGGCACGGCGGATGGACTCGTTCCGCCCCCAACCAACCAGCTCTGGCACCAGGACACGGCGGACGTACTGGGCGCCGCGGAGGAGGGCGATAGCTTCGGGGCCGCCCTGGCCTGGGGCGATTTCGACGGTGACGGCGCGGGTGACCTCGCCATTGGCGCGCCAAACGAGACCGTGATCGACGTAGAGGGAGCGGGCGACCTCACCGTGCTGTACGGGACGTTGGGCACGGGCCTCACGGCGGCGGGCAACCAGAGGTTCGATGAAGAGGTCATGGGCATGTTGGGGCTCGCGCAGCCCGACGATCACTTCGCGCAATCCCTCGCATCGGGTGACTTCGACAGCGACGGAAAAGCTGACCTGGCAGTCGGGATCCCTGACGACGACCGGACAGGCGCAGCGGACGGCGGCGCGGTGTCGGTCATTTTCGGGAATATTGCAGGCTTAGCTGTCCCGGGTAACCAACAGTGGGATCAAAATACCGGCGGCGTCGAAGGTGCGACCGTGGCTGGTGATCATTTCGGCCACGCGCTGGCCACGGGCGACTTCAACCGCGATGGCGCTCCCGATCTGGCGATCGGCGTGCCGCACGATATCGTGGACATGCTCGGGAGCGCGGGCGCCGTGAACGTGCTCTACAGCAACCCGCCTCCGGCGACTGCAACGGCCACTCCGACGCACACTGCCACGACGACGCGCACTCCCACGCCGCTGGCGACGCGCACCCCTACGAATACGCCGCCGCCCGGCGCGACCAACACTCCGACGAATACGCCGCCAGCCGGGATGACGCCCACGCGCACACCGACGCCGCCGGACGGCGGCCTGAAAGGCGATGCCGACTGCAGCGGCGTCGTGACGGCAATCGACGCCGCCCTCATTCTGCAGATGACGGCGGGTCTGATAGGCTCTGTGGCCTGTCCCGAGCTGGCGGACGCAAGCAACGATGGCCTAGTCAACGCCATTGATGCTGCCCTCATTCTGCAGCTCACCGCCGGACTGATCCCGAACCTGCCGCCGTAGCCAGAGGCCCTAAGCTGGACGCTAGAAGCCTGCGCCACATTGCGATGTTGCTGTAACGCGAGAGGGGCCGCCAGCAACTCCTATTGCATGCGGAGCGAGTACGATCAGAACAACACGCGTTGCAGCAAGTAGGAGGACGAGCGATGAATGTTATTGCGTGGGTCCTGGTTGGACTGATCGGTGGGCTGATCGCGCGACTACTGGTTCCCGGCCGTCAGCCGGGCGGCATCATTGTGACGGTCCTGGTCGGGATCGTAGGCGCGTTGCTCGGCGGCTTCCTCTCCGTCCAGTTCGGGATGGGTAACGGCATCGACAACTTCGATGCCGGCACGATAGTGCTCTCAGTCGTGGGAGCGGTGCTGATCCTGCTGGCGTACCAGACGGCAACGTCGATCACGACCTAATCGAGCAGCAGGCAGTCGACTTCCTCACCCGGTTCGATCGCGAGGATGTCTTCCGGAACGATGGCGAGGGCGTTCGCCAGCGCCATCGACGTGAGGACGCCGGAGCCCTGCGGTCCGGTGAGCGTCGCGTAATACCGGCCGTCGCGCTGCGAGAGGATCGCGCGCATGTAGACGCGGCGTTCGTCGGTGTTGACCATGCGCTCTTCTGCGACCGCGCGGACGGCCGGCCGTTCCCAGCCGGACTTGCCGAGCATCTTGTAGACCGCGGCGCGGCCGAACAGCTCGAAGGTGATCATGGAGCTCACCGGGTTGCCGGGCAGCCCCATGTGCGGCACGCGCCGCTCTCCGGACGGAAACGCGCCGAACGCCAGCGGCTTGCCGGGCTTCATGCGCACCGTCCAGAAATCGATCTGACCCTCCTTGGCGAGCACGTCCTTCACGACGTCGTAGTCGCCGC
>JBIOYF010000024.1:0-5197 GCA_044870035.1 Dehalococcoidia bacterium | reverse complement strand
GCGGCACAGAACCTCCGGAGATCTTGTTCACGAACTCGTAGCCGGAGCCCTTCGGCATCGGCTCCACCTTAATCGCCACGCGCGCGTACTGCCCGTGCCCGCCGCTCTGCTTCTTGTGGATGTACTCGGCCTCGCGTGATGCCGTCACGGTCTCACGATACGGCACCTTTGGCGTGACGAGATCTACTTCGATGCCGAACTTTCGCTTCATCCGCTCAGCCGTAACCTCGATGTGCGATTCTCCCAGCCCGGACATGATCGTCTCGTTCGTGTTCGTGTCCCGATGCACGCGCAGGCTGTGGTCCTCGTCACAAGCGCGGGCCAGCGCCGTACCCAGCTTGTCCAGGTCGGACTTCGTCTTCGGATAGACAGCCAGGCTGTAGGAGGGGCTGGGGAACGCGATCGGATCAAGTAACAACGGCTTTTCGCGCGCGCAGAGCGTGTTGCCGGTGACGGTCTCGCCCAGCTTCGCCACTGCGCCGATGTCACCCGCGACGACCTTCGCTGCGTGCTCCTGCGTTTTACCCCTGATCTGCAGGATCTGGCCGACACGCTCCTGTACCTTCTTGTTCGCGTCCCACACCTGCGAGTCGGCGTTCAGCGTGCCAGAAACGACGCGCAAGTATGAGAGCTTGCCCACGTACGCGTCCGCGCTTGTCTTGAACACCAGGACGGCCAGCGGCCCGGACGGGTCTGCCTTCAGCTTGACCTCGCCGCCGCTCTCATCGTGCGCGGTCACCTCGCCGCGGTCGACCGGCGACGGGCACGACATCACCACGGTCTCCAACACACGCGCGACGGCGATGTTCTTCGTCGCGGAGCACGCCAGGATCGGAACGATACTGCCCGATGCGACCGCCGCGTGCAGCGCCTTACTCAGCTCATCCGCGCTCAGCTCTTCACCTTCCAGGAACTTGCTGAGCAGCGCATCGTCCGTCTCGGCGATCGCCTCAATCAGCTGCTCGCGGTAGCGGTTCGCGTCCGCACCCAGCGATTCCGGGACCTCAGCCGCATCCCCCTTCTCGCCCAGGAACGCCTTCATCTCCAGCACGTCCACCACGCCCTGGAACGACTCGTGCTCTCCGATTGGGATCTGCAGCGGAATACAGCGCTTGCCGAAGCGCTGCTGTACCTGCGCCACTGCACCCGCGAAGTCCGCGTTCTCGCGGTCGATGCGGTTGACGAGCACCATCCGGGGTAGGTTCGCTTCGTCGGCGTAGGACCAGGCCAAGTCCGTGCCCACCTCGACGCCTGATACCGCGTCGACGACGATGATCGCCGAGTCGGCGGCACGGACGCCCTCCTTCACTTCACCCAGGAAGTCGGCGTAGCCCGGCGTATCGATGATGTTGATCTTATGGCCGCTCCACTCGCAGGGCAGGAGCGAAAGGCTGATGCTAATCTGGCGCTTGATCTCGTCCGGGTCGAAGTCGGACGCTGTATTTCCGTCGTCGACGCGGCCCTGCCGCGTGGTTGCGCCCGAAACGAAGAGGGCCGCCTCGGTCAAAGATGTCTTGCCTGTTCCGCCATGGCCCAGCACCACGACGTTACGAATCTGCTCTGTCTGGTAGTCCTTCATACGCCGGTGACTCCTGGGTTTGAGTGTGCGGTCTCAGCCGAGTGCACAGGATTGTACCGTGGGCCCTCAAACGCGGCAAGACGGGCGGCCGTGCGCTACCATGGGCCGGAGGTCGAAGTGCCCGCCACCATCGACGACGCGCTGGCGCTCCTCGAAGATACCGGCCCGGAGTTCGCCGGCGGCCTGGCGAACCACGGCCCCATGGCCGCCGAGGCGCTCGTGACGCTCGGCCGCGACGATGCTGTCATCCCCTGGGTTGAGCGCTACAAAGCGCGCCTGCAGGACCACCCCTCCGCGCGCAACCCGATCGATCCGCGGGACTGGCGCGAGGCGCTCGGGCAGGGCGAACGCATCGGCGATTGGATCGCATTCTTCGACCGCCAGCTAGCCGAAGCGCCCTGGGCGGACGTGCTCGACACCTGGGTCGAGCGGCTCGCGCCGGGCATCGTCGCGTCGGCAACGCACGGCGTCATCCGCACCGGACACGCCGTGCGCGCGCTCGCGCAAGAAGAGACGCCACTGCGTTTGCACGAGCTGGCCGAAGGGCTGGGCTACTGGGCGGCGCGCTACCTGCTCTTGCCCGGCGTGCCCTCGCCATCGAACGCCGCGCTGCGCCCCTCAGAGGCCGTCGCGCGCATCGAAACGCTGCCCCAAGAGCAACGCAAGCTGGGCACGACGATCACCAAGGGTCTCGTAGGGCTGTACGACTTCCCGCCGTTTGCGACCACGATGGATCTGGTCGACACGTCGGGCGATGGCTCGGCCTTCCTGTCCGACCTGACGGAGACGTTCGCGCGAGTCTATCTGGCGAACCACGGCCTGGTGATCCATTTCATCCACGCCGTTACCGGCCCGAGCGCGGTGCGCCTCCTGACGCCGCACGTCCGGCCGCAGACGGCGGCCCTCGCGTTGCGCTACGCCTGGCAGGCGGCGGCTGGGCTCTACGCCGCGTTTGCGACCGCGCCGCCCGCCTCGGTCGAGGCGGAGCCCTTCGACTGGGACGACATCGTCGATCAGGCCGTGACGACCGGCGACGAGCACGCGATCAAGTTCGCGGAAGCGTGTCTCCGGGAGCATAAGCTCAACCCCAGCCCGGCGTTTCCGGCTGCGGCTCGAGACGCAGCGAACATCATCGAGCGAACGAGAAGATGACTGCGACGCACGAGCCGCTCGTCAAGGTCGCTCCGGAGTTCTTCGTCCGCGATGTCGCGGCGGCGGTGCGGTTCTATGTCGATAAGCTGGGCTTCGTAGCGCTGCGTCAGGAGGCGGACTTCGCGGTCGTCGCCGTCGGTGAGGCGCACGTCCTCCTCGCCCACGAGAGCATCGCGCCCGATTCCGCGCAGCTTGCCGCTACCGCTCGAGGCGCGGGCGTCAACATCCGCATCATGGTCGATGACGTCGACGCGGTACACCAGCGTGCCAAGGCGAACGGCGTCCGCATTGTCCACGACATCGGAGACCGCTACTACGGTCTGCGCGATTTCATCCTCGCCGATCCGGACGGCTTCATGCTCCGCTTCGCGCAGGCGATCGCCGCCAAACGGTGATCACCGCAAAAGGCCGCCTCGGCTCAATTGCTGTTCTTGAGGTGCAAGACAGCACGGCGCGGGTCGAGATCACGAATCTCGCCTGCCTGTGACCGCAGGTAGCCAAGCGCTGCCGGTCTGGCTTTCGAACTTCGAGCTTCGAACTTCGAGCGACTACGCGAAGTCGTCGCTAGATGTACACGGGGTGCACCTTGCGGTGCCGCTCAGCCGCGCCCGATTTGTAGGCGGCGTCCGCGACCGCCTTCGCGACCTTCACGAAGACGGCTCGGTTGAAGACCGAGGGGATGATGTACTCTTCGCTTAGCTCGCTCTTCGCCACCGAGTCGGCGATGGCGTGCGCCGCGGCAACTTTCATCTCTTCGTTGATGTCCCAGGCCCGCGCGTCCAGCACGCCGCGGAAGAGGCCGGGGAAGCAGAGCACGTTGTTGATCTGGTTCGGATAGTCGGAGCGGCCCGTCGCCATCACGCGCACGTGCTCGGCGGCGATCTCGGGCCGGATTTCCGGGTCGGGGTTGGCCAGCGCGAACACGATCGGGTCCTTCGCCATCGTCTTCACGTCATCGACCGACAAGACGTTCGGGGCGGAGACGCCCAGGAACAGGTCGGCGCCCTTCATCGCATCGGAGAGGCTGCCCTGCAGGTTGTCCGGGTTCGTGTTCTCCGCGAACCATTGCTTTACCGGGTTCATGCCTTCCGTGCGGCCGCGGTAGATCGCGCCCTTGCTGTCGCAGCCGATGATGTGCCTGATGCCCACCGACATGAAGATCTTCGTGCACGCCACGCCGGCGGCGCCCACGCCGCTGATCACGACGTGCAGGTCTGCCACGTCCTTCTTCACGATCTTGAGCGCATTCAGCAGCGCCGCGAGGACCACCACCGAGGTGCCGTGCTGGTCGTCGTGGAAGACGGGGATGTCCAGCTCCTTCTTCAGCCGCTCTTCGATCTCGAAGCAGCGCGGCGCGCTGATGTCTTCCAGGTTGATACCGCCGAACGCCGGCGCGATGATCTTCACGGTGCGGATGATCTCTTCCACGTCCTTCGTGTCCAGGCAGATCGGCCAGGCGTCCACCTCGCCGAACTCCTTGAAGAGCATCGCTTTGCCCTCCATCACCGGCATCGCCGCCAGCGGACCGATGTCGCCCAGGCCGAGCACGGCCGTCCCGTCCGTTACGACGGCGACGGCGTTCTTCTTGATCGTCAGGCTCCAGGCCGCTTCCGGCTCGCGCGCAATCGTCATGCAGACGCGGGCCACGCCCGGCGTATACACCTTCGAGAGGTCGGCGCGGCCGGTGACCGGCACCTTATTGTGAATCTCGATCTTCCCGCCGACGTGCGCCAGCAACACCGGGTCGGAGACGCTGCGGATCTGGACCCCCTTTAGCTTACGGACGGAGTCCAAAATACAGCGCCCGTGCTCATCGTCACGGGCGCCTACCGTGATGTCGCGGACGATCTTCTCAGAGTTCGTGCGCACGATGTCGACGGCGCCGATGTTGCCTCCCGCCTCGCCGATCGTCGAAGCGATTACTCCCAGCATGCCGGGCTTGTTCTGGTACTGGGCGCGCACCGTGAGGGTGTAGCCGGCACTGGGGGCGAACCCTTCCGACGCGCCGTTCCGTCGAGCCATTGAGCGCACTCCTTCTGGCGGGATGAAAGTGGCTGCATTATAGCGGCTCGGCGCTTGAGGCCAAGCCGGAGGCCCGTGCTAGACTTGAGACGCGGCCCGGCCTGCATGCCGGGCTGGATGATATGCCGAACGTAACGATCCAGCCGTTGGGAGTGGTGATCGAGGTGCCGCAGGGCGCGACGATCATGATCGCTGCGCAGGAGCAGGGCTACTACTGGCCGACGACCTGCGGTGGGGAAGGGCGCTGTACCACCTGCGCCTGCACCGTCGTCTCGGGCATGGAGAACCTCTCGCCGCGCGGCCGCTCCGAGACGAAGGTACTCGTAGAGGAGCGCGGCCAGGGCGTGCTCGAGTTGCCGGTGCGGCTCGCCTGCCAGGTGCAGGCCTACGGCGACGTCGTCCTCGAGAAGCCCGGCGTCCGCCCGCCGAGCGGGCAGCCGGCTT
>JBIOYF010000023.1:0-18868 GCA_044870035.1 Dehalococcoidia bacterium | reverse complement strand
GCGTGGCCCAGGTGCAGCTCGCCGGTGAGGTTGGGCGGCGGCATGATGATCACGAACGGCTCGTTATCGCTGCCATCGCGCGGCTTGAAGTAGCCGGCGTCCTCCCACATGCGGTAGAGGCGTTCCTCCACCGCGCGCGGGTCGTACGCCTTGGGCATCCCGGTCGTGGCTTCGCGTGTCATGGTGCGCCTTCCCTAACTACAGTTCGACCCCGATTGCTCGGGGCCATTCATTGCGATTGTAGCTGCGCCGGTGGCCCCGATCAACGATGGCGGGCTACTACTACGCCCTCTACTACTACGCCGTTGGTCTGTGCGGTCGAGGCATGCTGCATCCGTCGGCGCGCTGCCGCTTCGAGCTCCGAAAGCTGGACGAGCGCCTTGCGTGTGTCGGAGGCTACGCGCGCCGGATCGCTCTGGTTCATCCGGTACTTGAAGAGCCAATAGATGAACGACTTGTATTCGCCGTACGTCATCTCGTCATTGGAAGGCAGCTCTAGCTCGACGCGATAGATGTCGAGCAGGTCGTCACGCGAGTGGCCATAAATGCGCTCGAAGACCTGTCGGTCGACGTTCTCGCCACGGTTCCACACCTGAGACCGATGTTCTTTGAGCACTTCTTCCTCGACGACGAGCTGGAGCGCCTCTTCGACGGCCACGCCGTAGACGAAGTTGAGGTGCGCCTTGTGCTTTGCGTCGCCGATCGCGCGGCGGAACTCGTCATCGTCCAGCGATCGCGGCGACTTGCCGAAGAACAGCAGCTCGTCGCGCTCCTCGGCCGAGATCGCGCCGTCGAGCTCGGCGCAGAGCCGCTCGGCGAGCAGCAGCCAGTCGAACGCCTCGCCGCCGATCAGGTAGCGGTACACGCGCCCGTCGATGACCTCCTCGGGCGCTTCCCACGCGGCGATCGCCTCGAGGAGCGCGTCGAACCAGTCGTCGCCGCTCTCGACCGCGCGGCGAAACCGCAGCACCGCTTCCGGCGGCGCCGTTCGCTCTTCGATCGCCGTGCTTCGTCCCGTCATCGCTACGCCGCCACGCCGTGGCATTTCTTGTACTTCTTGCCGCTGCCGCACGGACACGGCTGGTTCCGGCCGGTCTTGCGCGCCCTGCCAGCGGCGACCGGCTGGGGCGCGCCGCCGCCCGACGCGACGGCAGCCGGCACTCGCGCGGGCGCGCCGGCAGCGACCGGCGCGGCGGCGACCGGCTGGGCGACGGGACGCTGCGTCAGCTCGACGTGGTAGATCTTGCCGGTCATGTGGTGGCGGATGGTCTCCAGCAGCTGCTGCCACATATCGTGCGCCTCGTGCTTGTAGGCGACCAGGGGGTCGGTCTGGCCGTACGCGCGCAGGCCGATGCCCTGTCGCATCTCATCCATCGCTGTCAGATGCTCCACCCACAGCGAATCGATAGTGCTCAGCATGAGGACGCGCTCGATCGCGCGCATGTTGTCCGCGCCCAGCTCCGCCTCACGCTTCTCGTATGCTTCTTCGGCAAGAGCCAGGATGCGCCCCAGTATCTCTTCGCGGCCAAGCTCGTCGAACGAGGCCTGGGTCACCGTTGAGGATAGCTTGCACAGGTTCCCGACCTCGCGGAGGAGCGTCTCGAAATCCCACTCGTCCTCGCGCCGGTCCGGCAGATGGAGATCGAGCAGCATCGTGATCTCCTCGCGCACCATGTCGAGGATGTTCGTCTTGAGATCGGCGCCGGAGAGGATCTTCTGGCGCTCCTTGTAGATCACATCGCGGTGCGTGTTCATCACGTCGTCGTACTCGACGAGATGTTTGCGGATGTCAAAGTTGTGACCTTCGACTTTGGTCTGGGACGACTCGATCGCTTTCGACACCATGTTGCTCTCGATCGGCATGTCCTCTTCCAGGCCGAGCTTGCCGAGCATGTTGCCCAGCCAGTCCGGCGCGAAACGACGCATGATGTCATCTTCCAGCGACACGAAAAAGCGCGAGCCGCCCGGGTCGCCCTGACGGCCGGCGCGGCCGCGGAGCTGGTTGTCGATGCGGCGCGCCTCGTGCCGTTCTGTGCCGATGATGTGCAGCCCGCCGGCTTCGACGACTCTGTTGTGCTCGTCTTGCCATTCTGCTTCGGGGCGGCCTTCCGGCTTACCACCGAGGATGATGTCCGTACCACGACCGGCCATGTTGGTGGCGATGGTGACCGCGCCCGCCCGGCCGGCCTCGGCGATGATCGCGGCCTCGCGCTCGTGGTGCTTGGCGTTGAGGACGTTGTGGTTGATGCCTTTGCGCCGCAGCATCTCAGATAGATACTCGGACTTCTCGATAGAGACCGTACCGACGAGCACCGGCCGGCCTTCTTCGTTAACTTCCTCGATCTCCTCGACGACGGCGTCGAACTTTGCGCGTTCTGTGCGGTAGATGAGGTCCGTACTGTCGTCGCGAACCATGGGCATGTGCGTCGGGATGACGACGACGTCCAGCTTGTAGATCTTGAAGAACTCCTCGGCCTCGGTCAGCGCGGTACCGGTCATACCGGCGAGCTTTTCGTAGAGGCGGAAGTAGTTTTGCAGCGTGATCGTCGCGTAGGTGAGCGACTCCTGCTGGATCTTCACGCCTTCTTTGGCCTCGACAGCCTGATGCAAGCCGTCTGACCAGCGCCTGCCCGGCATCATGCGTCCGGTGAACTCATCGACGATGATGATCTCGCCGTCCTTGACGACGTACTCGCGGTCGCGCCGGTAGATGGCGTGCGCCTTCAGAGCGGCCTCCAGGTAGCGCGTCAGCCGGTAGTTCTCCGGCGCATAGAGGTTCTCCAGGCTCAGCATCCGCTCGACCTTGGTGGTGCCTTCCTCCGTCAGCGCAACAGAGCGCTGCTTCTCATCGATCGTGTAGTCCTCCTCCTGGACGAGGCGCGGCACGAGGCGGGCGAAGGTGGTGTAGGTCTGTGTGCTCTCCATGGACGGCCCGCTGATGATGAGCGGCGTCCGCGCTTCGTCGATGAGGATGTTGTCCACCTCGTCGACGATGGCGTAGTGCAGGTCACGTTGGACGCAGCGCGCGGGGTCGGGCGCCATATTGTCGCGCAGGTAGTCGAAGCCGAACTCGTGGTTTGTGCCGTACGTAATGTCGGCGTAGTAGGCTTCGCGGCGCGTGATCGGGACCATGTGCTCCATATTGAGCTGATCGCTCGCCTTGTCGTGCGAGTAGAGGAACGACGCCTCGTGCTGCAGCACCCCCACGCTGAGGCCCAGAGCATCGTAGATGGCGCCCATCCACTGCGCGTCGCGCTTGGCCAGATAGTCGTTCACCGTGATCAGGTGAGCACCCTTACCGCTCAGCGCGTTGAGGTAGAGCGGCAGCGTGGCTACAAGTGTCTTGCCCTCACCGGTCTTCATCTCGGCGATCTTCCCCTGATGGAGCACCGCGCCGCCGATCAGCTGCACGTCGAAGTGGCGCAGACCCGTCGTCCGCACGGAGGCCTCGCGCACGCAGGCGAATGCTTCGGGCAGGATGTCGTCCAGCGTTTCGCCGCGCTCCAGCCGCGAGCGGAACTCTTCGGTCTTGGCGCGCAGTGCGTCGTCCGACAGGGCCTGGAGCTCCGGCTCGCAGGCGTTGGTGCGCTCGACCACGGGCGCGATCTTGCGAACTTCCTTCTCGTTGGAGTCGCCGAGAACGCCGGTAAGGAACTTCAGCATGATTAGGCCCCAGGCTCGTGGAACAGCTCACCCACGGACCGGCCGGTGTGGATGCGGCCGATTGCCTCGCCGATGAGCGGTGCGAGGCTAAGCACAGTGATCTTGTCAATGCGCTTCTCAGGCGACAGCGGCACGGTATCCGTCACCACGAGCTCCTCAAGGCTGCTCTTGGCGATGCGCGAAACGGCCGCGCCTGAGAGAACCGGGTGCGTCGCGCCGGCGTACACCGCCGTGGCACCGCGCTGGCGGAGCAGCTCGATGCCTTCGACGAGCGTGCTGCCGGTCTGGATCTCGTCATCGACGACAATTACCGGGCAGCCGTCCACATCTCCGATCAGGTTGAGCGCTTCGGCATCGTCATCGTTGCCGACACGTCGCTTCTCAATAATGGCGAGCGGTGCGTTCATCGACTGGGCAACGTTGCGGGCGCGCTTGGAGAAGCCAACATCGGCCGAGACGACGACGGGATTGGTGAGCTTCATCGCCTTGAAATAACTGCTGATCTGATACAGGGCGGTCAACTCGTCCAGTGGGATGTTGAAGAAGCCCTGGATCTGGCCGGCGTGCAGGTCGACGGTGAGGACACGGTCCGCGCCGGCGGTCTCTATCATGTTGGCCAGTAATCGCGCGGTAATCGGCACGCGTGGCTGGTCTTTCTTATCGCTGCGCCCGTAGGCGTAGTACGGCACGACCGCGGTGATGCGTCCGGCCGAGGCGCGCTTCATGGCGTCGATCATGATCAAAAGTTCCATGATGCTGGTACTGACCGGCGACGTCATCGACTGAACGATGAAGACGTCCCGTTCTCGAACGTTCTCTAGGATCCGCACGAAGATGTTCTCGTTTCCGAACTCGAACACTTCGCACTGGCCGACGGGCATCTCCATGTAGTGGCAGATCGAATGCGCCAGTTCCGGGTGCGCGTTACCGGTGAAGATCTTCAGCTCGTCGTGCACCCTGCTCTCCATCGTTTGCTGCTCCTCGGCTCGTACTAGGCCCAAGGCTCGCCGCCCGAATGGCCACGGGCCGGGCGAGGACTCGAGGTCCTATCCGACCGGCCCGCGCCCCAAGCGTCCGTCTGGTAGACCGTCCCCAATATACCACAGGCCCGAATACGAGTTCGAGCCAAAGCGAATCTAGGCTAGCCCCGGTTGTAGTGGTCGTAGACGGCCTTCGAGAGGCGGGCGATACGGCTCGCGCCGTCCACGGTGTAGCCGTAGTCGGTAAGCACGACGATGACGTAGGTAGCCCCGGGCGAGAAGACGATCCCCGCATCGTGGGTGGCGTTGTCCCAGTTACCCGTCTTGTGCGCGACGCGTGTTCCCGGCGGGAGCAGCGCCGGGAGCCGGTCGTTGATGACGTCCGACTCCAGCAAGGCGATCATCTCCTCGCTCGCGCCTGAGCTGACCGCGCGGGCGCGGGCGATCGCTTCCACCAGCGTCGCCGTGCCCCCGGCGGTCGTGAGCAGATCGCCGCCCCGGACCAGGCCAGAGTAGGCCAGGCCCAGGTCTCGCAACGCTTGATTGACGTTCGTGTAGCCGACTCGGTCGTACATTAGATTCGCCGCCACGTTGTCGCTCACACTCATCATCACCTGCAGCGCCTGCCCGGCCGTGATCTCCGAACACGGCTCCAGCTCACCATCGTTGAGGCGGTACTGCTCGTAATAGCTTGAGATCACGTAGCGCTCAGCAAAATCAAGGAGGCCTGCTTCGCGCTGGTGGAACGCTTCCAGCATGACCCAGGTCTTGTACAGACTGGCCGGATAGAACACCCGGCCCGGATCGATCGAGACGCCTGTGTCGTCAGCAAGGTTCTTGATGACGACCGCGAAGTGCGGCGATTGATTGCCGATCGAGTCGCGGACGATCCGGTCCAGCGCGGCATCGTTCGCGATCGGCGCCGGCGCGAAGCGTTCGATGGGCGGCGCGCTGCCTGTGGGACGAAGGCGCAGCGGCTGGCCCGGCGCCGGCGTGTAGGGTGCGCCGCCTGCGTAGGGATCTGGGCAGGGCGAAGTGCCGACCGGCGTCTGCGGCTCTTGATCCTGGACAGCGCTCGGCGACGGTTCCAGCGTTGGGGTCGCCACGTCAACTTGACGCGTCGGCTCCAGCGTGCTGGTCGGCCGCGCTGCCGGAGACGCTTCGCCGCAGGCCGCGGCGACGAGCGCGACCAGCGCGAACGCGAACGCCGCGCGGGACCCAGCGCAAGCGTTGATCACGAAGCGCGACTTCTATCGATCAGCGCGCGGCGCAGCATGGCGAGCGCCGTGGTAACGGCGCGGCGCTTGACGGCTTCCCGCCCCTGAGCGAACTGGTAGCCGATGCTCTGCGGTCCCAGCCCCTCGATATCGAGGCCGACGTGCACCGTGCCGGGCGGCTTTTCGTCCTGCGGCTCCGGGCCCGCCACGCCGGTGATACCGATGCCGATGTCCGCTGCGAGGTTCTCGCGCGCGGCGCGCGCCATTGCCAGCGCGCACTCCGAGCTGATCACACCGAACTCCTGGATGACGCTGGCGTCGACGCCCCAGGCGATCTTCGTCTCCGTCGCGTAAGATACGAAGCCGCCGCGAAAGTAGTCCGACGAGCCCGGCACGTCCGTGACCGTGTCGGCCAGAAGCCCACCTGTGCATGATTCCATCGTCGCCAGCGTCAGGCGCTGCTCCCGCAGCAGATCGCCGACGACGCTTGCCAGCGTCTCGTCGTCGGCGCCCCAGATGACGTCGCCCAGCACGCGCCGCACGTCCTGCTCCAGCGGCTCGATCAGGCGCAGCGCCTCAGCTCGACTGGGCGCCTTGGCGCCGATCCGCAGGTGGACGCCATCCTGCTTCGCGTACACGCCGATCGTCGGGTTGGTCGACTTCAGGAAGGGGCTGAGCAGCTCGTCGACATGGCCTTCGCCCAACCCGACGGTCTTCAGCGTGCGGGTCACGAGCACGCTGCCCTTGTGGCGCCGCGCCAGCTCCAGCGCTACCTCCTCTTCCCACATGCGGTGCATTTCCGAAGGCGGCCCGGGCATAGCCACGATGACGCGACCCCCACGTTCCACCCACCAGCCGGGCGCGGTGCCGCGCGGGTTGGGGATCGCCCGCGCCGAGGCGATCAGGCTCGCTTGCTTGACGTTGCGCTCCGGCATGGCCACTCCACGCCGGGCGAAGAACTCGCGCAGGCTGACCTCGGTCGCCGGGTCGACGGTCATCTCCTCGCCGAGGACGGCGGCGATCGCCTCGCGGGTCAGGTCGTCCTCGGTGGGGCCGAGGCCACCCGTCGTTATGACAAGATCGGAGCGCTCCCAGGCCCTGCCGATCACCTCCGCGAGCCGCTCCAGGTTGTCGCCGACCTTGGAAACGTAGTACAGGTCGATACCGAGAGCCGGCAGCCGGGACGAGATGTACTGGGCGTTCGTATCTAGGATCTCCCCCAGAAGGAGTTCCGTGCCAATCGAGACTAGTTCGGCCTGCATGGGGCCCTGGCAGGATAGGTGACCGCAGAAGGGGGGTCAAGCAGCTTCGGGCTGAAGCTACGCGGCCGTCAATTGGCCGCCGCAAGGTACCGATACTACAACAGGCGGAAAAGAGGCTCGTGAAAAACGGGGCAGATACGTTTACCCGGCTGGATGCCAAGCGCCGGGAGCAGACGCCCCAGGCGTTGGCGCGCCTGGTGATCGTCTCGCTGTTCGTCGCGCTATGGGCTGTCTTCTGGATAGCCCGCATCCCCATGCCCCTGCCCTTCCTGATCGCGCTTCTGCTTGAGATCGCGTTCTTCATCGTCTACTGGCGCGTCGTCTTCATCTTGCCGAACGTGCGCGCGGTCTCCCTCGCCCAGTACAGCATGCTGGCGGCCGAGATCGCCTTTCACACCACCATGGTCTATTTCCTGGGCAGCGTCTCATGGCTTGGCTCGTTCGCCTATGTGTTCGGGCTGATCTTTACCAACGCGTTCCTCGACCTGCGCAAAGGCATGGTCTACACGACGGGCGCTTGCGTCGCCTTCGCCGCACTGGTCCTGCTCGAAGCGACAGGCGCGGTGCCCCACTACGCGTACCTGGCGCAGGGACCGCTGCGCTACTCCGACCCGCGCTTCGTCATAACGACGCTGGTCTGCGCGACGGGCGTGTTCTACAGCATCTACTTGTGGTCCAGCTGGGTGGGCGGACAGCTCCGCAGGGAGCGCGACGCCGCGATCCGCGCCCAGGACGAGCTGCTAGACGCGCGCGTCGCGCTGCAGCGTGCCAACGAAGAGCTGGAGCAACGCGTGCGCGCGCGCACCGTCGAGCTGGAGATGGCGAATGCCGCGCTGCGCGAAAGCGAGGAGCGCGTCCGCACCGTGATCACAAACGCCCCGATTGTCCTTTTCGCACTGGACAAGGACGGCGCGTTCACGCTGCTCGAAGGCAAGGCGCTGGAACCAATGGACTTCGATCCGGCGCAGATCGTCGGGCGCTCCGCGTTCGAGGTGTATGCCAACGCTCCCAACGTCTCGGAGGCGGTCAAGCTGGCGCTCGCCGGTGAGCAGACCACCACACTGGCGCCGGGCGGAGCGCTCCTCTTCGAGGCTCGGCTTGGGCCGCTCCGCGACGACCGGGGTAACGTTATCGGCGTCATCGGCGTCGCCACGGACATCACGGAGCGCAAGCGCGCAGAGGACGCGCTGCGCGAAAGCGAAGAGCGGTTCCGCAAAGTCTTCGAAGAGGGCCCGCTCGGCATGGCGATCGTCGGACGCGACGTCAAACCGGTGCGCGCCAACGCCGCATTGTGCCGGATGCTAGGTTACACCGAAGAAGAGTTGCTGCAGAAGTCCTTTACCGAGGTTACCCACCCGAATTATCGGGAACGCGACTCAGCGCTCGCCGTCAGGCTCTTTGCGGGAGAGATCCCTTCCTTCAAAGTCGAGAAAGCTTACATCAAGAAGAACGGCGAGATCCTCCCGATCATGCTCGCCGCGGCGGCTCTGCGCGATGCTGAAGGGAACATCACGTACTCCCTCGGCATGATGGAAGACATTTCGGACCGGAAGCATGCCGAAGAGGCGCTGCGCGAGAGCGAAGAGACGCTCAAGGCGACCATCGAATCGACAGCAGATGGCATTCTTGTCGTGAACAACGCCGGCAAGGTTGTGTACGCCAACCAGCGCTTCGCCGATATGTGGCGAATCCCGGGCAGCCTGCTGGCAACGCGCGATGATGACAAGCTGCTGGAGTACGTGCTCAGCCAGCTCCTGGAGCCGCAGGCGTTCCTAGCGAAGGTAAGAGAGCTCTACGAATCGGCACGCGAGGACCTGGATACCCTGGACTTCAAGGACGGCCGCGCGTTCGAACGGTATTCGCGTCCGCTCATGATGGGCGATCGCGTGGCCGGCCGCGTTTGGAGCTTCCGCAACGTAACCGAGCGGAAGCGGGCCGAACGGACGCTGGCCGAGCAGGCCCGCCGCGATCCCCTGACGGGTCTGCTGAACCGCCGCGCCGGCCTCGAGGCGATCGACGAGCGAATCGCCGTTGCGAAGCGCGAAGGCAGGGAGCTCGGTCTCTTCGTGCTCGACCTCGACAAGTTCAAGTCGATCAACGACACGTACAGCCACGAGATGGGCGACGCAGCGCTCGTGCGGCTCTCCTCTGTACTAACCAAGCTCGTCGGCGACCAAGGCGTCATCTGCCGACTGGGCGGTGACGAATTTAAGATCGCCCTAGACGGTTGCGGAATCAACGAGGCCATTGACTTCGGCGACCGCCTGCGTACGTCGCTGTACCGCTCTCTGACGAGAAACCGGTCTGAGCGCCTGCCCATCTTTACGGCGAGCATCGGCCTCGCCTGCTACCCCGATGACGGAGAGACGGCCATCGAGCTGGGACGCCGCGCGGACGAAGCCATGTACGCGGGCAAGGCCGCCGGCGGCGACACGGTGCGCGCCTGGCGCCAGCTCGGACGCCGGCGAGCGGCCTAGCTCTTGGCGCGCAGCCACAAGCCGTCGGTCGCCCGCCGGCGCGCCTCTTCTATTGTGGCGACGACCAGCGCCTCTTCCAGGCCCCGGCCGAACATCGTCACCACCGCCGACGTGAGCCGCAGCGCGTCGATCACCACACAGACTCTACCCTCGGCCTCGGGTAGCATTGCAGGCGTGAAGGCGACTTCGATACGCATTCCCACCCTTAAACACCAAGGAGAGCGCCATGCGGCGCCCTTGACTGGGTTTTCGAAGCAAGGATACCATCCAACTGGCCAGCTGGTCCGGTGCTGAATGAGCTTTCGTGAAAAGCTGACGCACGCTGCCGAGAAGCAGGGAAGCCTTCTCTGCGTGGGACTCGACCCCGACCCCGCGCGCATTCCTGCGAACGAAATCGCCGGCTATCTCTGCGCCGTCGTCGAGGCGACGAGCGATCTGGTCTGCGCGTACAAGCCCAACCTGGCGTTCTACGAACAGCTCGGCGAAGCCGGCTACGCCGCGCTGCGAACGGTCCTCGCAGCCATTCCGAACGACATCCCCATAATCGCGGACGCCAAACGCGGCGACATCGCCAACACAGCGGAGGCGTACGCCCGCGCGATCTTCCAGGAGCTGGGCTTCGACGCCTGCACGGTCAACCCGTACCTCGGGCGCGACTCCGTCGAGCCGTTCGTCCGCTACGCGGACAAGGGCGTGCTGATCGTCTGCCGGTCCTCGAACCCAGGCGCACGCGACATACAGGACCTGTCCGTCGGGCCGGACGGAACGCCGCTCTACCAGGTGGTGGCCGAACTGGCGAAGCAGTGGAACACGAACGGTAACATCGGCCTCGTCGCCGGCGCGACGTATCCGGAAGAGCTGGCCATCCTGCGCGGCCTCTGCCCAGAGATGCCGATTCTGGTACCGGGGGTGGGCGCGCAGGAGGGCGAGCTGGAGCGCTCGGTGCGCGCGGGGCTGGACTCGAACGGGAGCGGCATCATTGTGAA
This sequence comes from Dehalococcoidia bacterium, assembly GCA_044870035.1. Taxonomy (GTDB): domain Bacteria; phylum Chloroflexota; class Dehalococcoidia; order DSTF01; family RBG-16-68-14; genus JBBDXS01. The sequence continues at coordinate 8,283 of JBIOYF010000023.1, read as the reverse complement.
CGCCTCGCGCGCCGTGCTCTACGCATCGGACGGGAGCGACTTCGCGGAGGCGGCGCGACGCGCTGCCGAGAAGCTGCGCGGGGCGATCGAGGCGTGCCGGCTCGCGGCGAAGCAGGAGTCGCTGGTGTAAGCGATGGAAGACTATCGTATGGGCGACGTCCTGCGACTGCGCAAGCCACACCCCTGCGGTGGGTCCGAGTGGGAGGTGACGCGCCTGGGCGCCGACATCGGCCTGCGCTGTCGCACGTGTGGACACCGCGTGCTGCTGGAGCGTGCCGTACTAAAGCGACGGCTGAAGGGCTTCGTTTCCAGAGGAGAGCCCGCTGATCCGGAAAAGGAACGGTTGATCTTCGAGCGTTCCGGCTAGCGCATGACCACCGAGCATGTTGCCGGGACCCGGGGACACCGCTGGCGCTGGGAAACGCTCGCCGGTGGCGCCATCCTGCACGAGGATGCCTTTCGCCGACTCTGGCTGGGCCGGCTCTGCTCGCACACGGCCCTCAACGCCGTCCTCTATACCTTGCTGGTACTGGCCGTGGGGAGCGGTGAGGGCTCCAGCATCAAGAGCGCCGTCTTCATCAGCGCGTACCTCCTTCCCACCGCCACGCTGGGCACAATCTCCGGTGTCCTCGTCGACCGCCTGCCGAAGAACCTGGTGCTCACCGCGATCAACACTGCTCGCTTCGGGTTGATGCTGGTCCTGCTCATGTCGAGCACGACGAGCCTCTGGACGGTCTACGGCGTCGCGCTTCTCATCGCGATCACCTCGCAGTTTGCCGGGCCGGCGGAGGCGTCCGCGCTGCCGCAGGTCGTGCGCACGCAGCAGCTCACATCGGCGAACTCGGCGAGCAACTTCGGCGGGCTGATCAGCCAGGTGGTCGGCTTCGCCGTGCTCGCGCCGATGTTCCTCAACACGATCGGAGCGCGGCCGCTCTTCTTTGCCGCGGCGATCCTCTTCGGCGCGTCCGCGGGCTTCTTCCTGACGATCCACACTCTCAGCGACAAGCAGGTCGACCTCGATAGCACGGTGGACGCCGTGCGGGATGTCCGCAACCAGTTCGCACAGGCATGGGAGCGTCTCACACGTGATATGGGCGCTTATATGGCGGTCATCATCACCGTCCTCGCGAGCACGGCCTCGCTTGTCGCGGTCACGCTGATGCCGCGCTTCACGCAGCGGGTGCTGGACATTCCCGTGCAAAACGCGATCTTCGTCTTCTTGCCTGCGGCCCTCGGCATTCTGCTCGGGCTGCGGCTCGTCCAGCTGCTCGAACGACGGGTTGCACGCGGCTTCCTGGTGGGCGCTGGTTTTGTGCTGCTCATCGCGTCGTTCTTCTGTCTGGCGCTCGTCGTGCCCTTCGGCGAGATGCTCGCCGGCGCCACATCGATGAGCGATACGGCGGCGCGCATCGCCGTAACGATCGGCTTCTCGACGGCGGCGGCGTTCTCGTTTTCGGTCCTCGGCGTGTCGAGCCGCTCCCTCGTCCACGAACGCATCCCGAACGAGTATCAGGGCCGCGTCTTCGCCGCCCAGGTGGTGCTGACGAACCTAGCCTCCATCCCGCCGATCCTTCTCGCCGGGCTGCTCAGCGCACTGCTGGGCGTCCAGGTGGTGCTGGCTGCGACCATGATCGTGCTGACGGCGGTTGCGCTCTGGGCAGTCGCGCAGGCCTCGCTACGCTCTACGGTGAACGCCAGTGCTTAGGCCCGTCCGCGCCGTCCAGCACGCGCACATGGAGGAGCGGCTTCCGCCGGTGCTGGCGAACCGCGATTTCCGGCTCCTCTGGCTGGCGCAGATCATCTCGCAAACGGCGCAGAACGCAATCCTCTATGCGCTGATCATCGTCGTGCTCAGCCTTACGGATTCGACGACAAGCACCAGCGTGGTCGTGCTCACATTCGTCGTGCCCACGGTTGCGTTCGGTGTCTTTGCCGGCCTGCTTGTCGATCGCTGGAGCAAGCGACGCTTGCTCATCCTGACTAATCTCGGGCGGGCCGTAGCTGCCGTCGCCTTCTTCTTCAGTCGTGAGCATGTCTGGGCGCTCTACGCAATTACGATCTTCTTCTCCAGCTTCAGCCAGCTCTTCACGACGAGCAACGCCGCGTCAATACCGCACATGGTGCCGCGCAAACAGCTCATCTCGGCGAACAGCTTGTTCAGCGGCGGCTTCACGATCGCGCAGATCGCGGGACTGATCGTGCTTTCGCCGCTGATCCTGAAGACGGCAGGGGCCGGGCCGCTTTTCATCACGGCTGCCGTCGCGTTCATCGGCGCGTCGCTGCTCGCACGGCTGCTCCCGGCCATTGGCGACGAGGGCGATGAAGAGAGCGCGCGCGCGTTTCCAAGCCTGCAGGAATTTCGCGGCGCGTTCTCAGACTTTGCGCAGGCGCTCAAGGGCCTGGTCGGAGACTCGCAGTCGACGCTCGCCATGGCGCACATCACGACGAGCAGCACGCTGATCCTGATCTTCGCCATCATGGTGCCGCGGTACATGAAGGCGATCTTGGATGTCAATGAGGACAACGCAGTGACGATCTTCGCTCCGGTCGCGTTTGGCGCGCTGCTTGGCCTGCGCGCGGTGCCGTGGATGGTGGCACGCCTGGGTAAGACGCGGACGGTGGCGCTCGGCATGTTCGGTATCGCGTTGTGTCTCATGGGAATGGGCTTCATCGAAACCATCGGACAGGCTATGCAGGAGACGAATCACTTCAACCCGTTCGGCGACGACCGGACGTTCTTCGGCCTCTCGATCCTGGTCACGATCACGATGGCGCTCGCCGGACCGCTGGGCTTCTTCTACGCCATGCTCAACACGCCCGCGCAAACAACCCTGCACGAACGTATTCCGGTTGAGATGCGTGGACGCGTGCTGGCGTCTCAGATGGTGCTGGCGAACGGCGTTGCGCTTATCCCACTAGTGGTCGTCGGGGGAATAGCCGATGTATATGGGGTAAGCAGCGTCGTGCTCGCCATCGGCGTGTTGCTGGCGATTGGAGGGGCGCTCAGCCTCTACCTGGATCAGCGCTGGCTCCACCACGAAGGCGGACAGCCACCCTCATCGGACGGAGGCGCTGGACACTGGGAGCGCCGGGTGTCACGTTCAATTGACACCGTCTGAGAGGCCAGTTTAGACTGGAATCGAAAGAGGCGCGACTTTGATTGAGATGACGGTAGAAGGAATCAGGGTAAGCCTGATGACGTATCAACGGGTTGTCATCCTCAAGGAGAAGGACAGCGACCGCTACCTGCCCATCTGGATCGGCCCTGCGGAAGCGGACGCGATCACCGTCCGGCTGCAGGAAGTACAGGTCGCACGGCCTCTGACGCACGATCTGCTGCGCGATGTGATGGAGAAGCTCGGCGCGCACGTCGAGTACGTCGTGGTCAGCGATCTGGCGGACGATACGTTCTTCGCCCGCATCACCCTTAACTACAACGGCGAACGCATGGAGATCGACTCCCGCCCCAGCGACGCCATCGCGCTCGCCGTACGGGTGCAGGTGCCGATCTACGCTGAGGACGCCGTGCTCGAACGTGCCGGCGTCGCGCTCGACCAGGAGGGCAAGCCGATCGAGGGCCCCCGCACCGAGCAGATCAGTAAGGTGAACGAGGAAGAGCTCCAACGCATGTCCGCCTTCCGCGACTTCATCGAGAGCCTGGACCTCTCCGACCTGGACAAGCCGAAGGCTCAGTAGCTCTCAGCCGTCAGCTCTCAGCCCCTCTTCCCCCACAGCGCAAATCGACTTTTGGAGCCGAAGCGCAGCCGAGCGTAAAGATCCTTCGGACTCCCCGCGCGCTACCCCCCTTCAGCTTTCAGCCCGTCAGCGCTGAGCCGTAAGCTTCGCCCACTGGTGTCATCTTGAGCCGAGCCGGGCGAGGAACATCCGAGGCGGGCACCGAGAGCTGACAGCTGAACTGGCTGACCGCTCCGCCCGTTGACCCCAAACTAACATTGTGATAGTCTTCTCAAGCGCGGCAGGCAAGCTAGCGCTGGAGGCCCTAGAATGCTGACCCGCCTCCCGCCCGCAGCGCGGCTCATCGGCATTGGCTGGTACTTCGCCATTTGCATCGTTCTGGGGGTGGCCGGCGGGGTGGCGCTCGATAAGTGGCTGGACACGACACCGTGGCTCACGCTGCTCTGCCTGGGACTGGGTATGTTCCTCGCCTTCTACGGCGGGTGGCAAATGCTGCGCGAAGTGCTCGCCGAAGGCGGGCGACCACGAGAGGGTAAGGGAGAATGAGAGCACGAACGCTCCTGCTGGTCGGCGGCGGCCTGGCCGTGGTGTTCGTCCTCTTCATCATCTCCATTACCTACCGGAGCGTTCCCCAACCGCTCATCGAAATCAAAGGCGAGACCCTCGCCGAGATCACCATCATCCCCGGCGCCGCCAAGTCCATCGGCACGCTGGAGGTCCGCAACACGCTCATCACCTCCTGGTGTGTGGTGGCATTCATCGTCATCCTCGCGTACTTCTCCGGCCGGGGCCTCAAGCTGATCCCGTCCGGCTGGCAGAATTTCGTTGAGAGCATCATCGATGGCATCCGCGGCCTCGTTGTAAACACGGCCGGCGAGAAGAACGGCCGGCGCTTCTTCTGGGTGATCGCGACGTTCCTCATCTACGTCGCCGTCTCAAACTGGTTCGCTCTGCTGCCTGTCTTCAACACGGTCGGCAAGATCGAGCCGATCAAGGCCGAGCAGGGCGAGTTCCACGACCAGGCTATGGTCATCGACAAGGCGGCCGGCCTGTCTATCATCAACTTCAAGACGAAACTGATCGATATCAACGTCGACGAAACGCCCTGCGATGGTCTAAAGAGCGACGCGAAGGACGCTTGTATCGAGCAGCAGCGCGAGAAGGCGATCGTCGCGACGGAAGAGAAGTACGACGTGACCGCAGACAAGAAGCTGGCGGTCATGGCGCCCTACTTCCGCAGCGTGAACACCGATCTCATGACGCCGCTCTCGCTCGCCATCGCGTCCGCGATCTTCGTGGAGTACTGGGGCGTCAGCACGCTCGGTTTCCGCGGCTATGGGAGCAAGTTCATCAAGGTCGGCAAGTTGCGCGAGGGCAATCTCCTCATGGGTGGCATCGACGTCTTCGTCGGCGTCCTTGAGTTCATCGCGGAGACAGCCCGGCTGATCAGCTTCAGCTTTCGTCTCTTCGGCAACATGATCGCCGGCGAGATCCTGCTTCTCGTCATGACGTTCATGCTGCCGTTCGCGTTCGTCATCGTCAGTATCTTCTATGGCCTGGAGATCTTCGTCGGAGCGATCCAGGCCTTCGTCTTCGGGATGCTCACCCTGGTGTTCGGCGTGCTGGCCGCCTCCGGCCACGGCGACGAGCACGCGGACGAAGAGGCGCACTAGCGGCACGTCTCCGCGGCGCGCGGCCCGCGGAAGTAGTACTAAGGAGGGAAGATGGACATCATACCAATGCTCCCGCTGCTGGCGAATTCGATCAGCGACGACGGCATGCGTTACATCGGCGCAGGCTTCGTCATGGGCTTCGGCGGCCTGGGGCCGGGACTCGGCATCGGCTGGCTCGTCTCGAAGGCGATGGAGGCGCTCGGGCGCAATCCGGAGGCGCAGCCGGTGATCCAGACCAACATGATCCTGGGCATCGCCTTCGCCGAGGCCGTCGCGATTTACGCGCTGGTCGTCGCCGTCATGATCGGCTTCGTCTTCTAGGCGAAGTCACCAGTTCGTGCGTATGAGAGAGGTCGGAGTATGAGCCAGCTTGGACTAAATCTTCCATTGCTGCTGGCGCAGGTGATCAACTTTTTCATTGTGCTGGTCGCGCTGCGGCTGTTCCTCTATAAGCCCATCCTCGGCATGCTGGACCGGCGCGCGGAGCGGATCCGCGAAGGGCTCCAGGCGGCCGACCGCTCCAAGGAGCAGGCCGCCGAGGCAGAGCAGGAGGTCGCACGCCAGCTCGGCGAGGCGAGGCAGCAGGGGCAGGCGCTGGTTGCGCAGGCCCAGGACGCGGCGAACCGCATCCAGGAGGAGGCGCGCGGCCAGGCCCGACGCGAAGGGGAGGCGCTGCTGGAGCGCGCTCGGAGCGAGATCCAGCTCGAGCGCGACCAGGCGATCGCCGAGCTGCGCAAGGAGTTCGCCGACCTGACGGTGTCCGCCGCGGAAAAAGTGATCGGCCAGTCGCTCGACCGTCAGGGCCACCAGCGCCTCATCGAAGAGGTGCTGGCCGAATCGACGTTCAAGGAGAGCTAGTTGCTGCGCGATCCGGCGGCCAAACGTTACGCCCAGGCAGCCTTCGAGCTGGCCCGCGACAAGAGCGAGCTGGAGGTCTGGGAGCGCGACCTGAGCGCCCTGGGCGAGGCGCTGATGACGCCCGGGGCCATGGCGTTCCTGGCCAGCCGTCACGTACCCGACGAAGGGAAGCAGGACTTTCTGCGCCGCGTGATCGGCCAGCCGGCGCCGCTGGTCTCGAACCTGCTCCGGCTGCTTTCGGAGAAGAACCGCCTCGGGCTGCTGCCCCAGATCATCGAAGCGTTCCAGCGGCTCGTCGACGAGGAGCGCGGCATCGCGCACGCGCAGGTGGTCACCGCCGTTCCGATGAGCGGCGACGAGCAGGCGGCGATCGCGCGGCGGCTCTCAGAGCTGACGGGTAAGCAGGTCCAGATCGAAGCGCGGGAGGACCCGGAGATCCTGGGCGGGCTCGTCGCCCGCATCGGCGACCGGCTGATCGACGGCAGCACGAAGACAAAACTCATTGCGCTGAGGCGCCGGCTGGCAGGAACAGCCCGCTAGCGGACGGGGGTAGGAAATGGCAGTACGACCAGAAGAGATCACATCGATCCTGCGGGAGCAGATCGAGAAGTTCGGCGTCGAGACGGTCTCGACGAACGTCGGGTCCGTCGTCGAGGTCGGCGATGGCATCGCGCGCGTGCAGGGCCTCTCGAACGTGATGGCGAGCGAGCTCGTCGAGTTTCCCAGCGGCGTGATGGGACTGGCGCTCAACCTCGAGGAGGAGAACATCGGCGTCATGATCCTCGGGCAGTACAGCGACATCAAGGAGGGCGACGAAGTCCGCTCGACCTCCCGCGTCGCAGAGGTGCCCGTGGGTGATGCGCTGATCGGCCGCGTCGTCGACCCGCTCGGCAACCCGCTCGACGGCAAAGGACCGATCAGCGCGACGAAAACCCGCCCCGTTGAGCGGATCGCGCCAGACGTGACGAAGCGCCAGAGCGTGAACATTCCCGTCCAGACCGGCATCAAGGCGATCGACGCAATGACGCCCATCGGCCGGGGCCAGCGCCAGCTGATCATCGGTGACCGCTCCACGGGCAAGAGCGTCATCGCCATCGACACGATCCTAAACCAGAAGGGCGGCGACCTGATCTGCATCTACGTCGCCATCGGCCAGAAGGCCGCGAAGGTCGCGCAGGTGATGGGCGTGCTGGAGCAGCGCGGCGCGCTCGAGCACACCATCGTAGTCGCTGCGAACGCCGCCGACCCGGCCCCACTGCAGTACCTGGCGCCCTACTCCGGCTGCACGATCGGCGAGGAGTTCATGGAGCAGGGCAAAGACGCCCTCATCGTCTACGACGATCTGTCCAAGCACTCCTGGGCCTACCGGCAGGTCTCGTTGTTGCTGCGCCGGCCGCCCGGCCGCGAGGCCTACCCGGGCGACGTCTTCTACCTGCACTCACGGCTGCTCGAACGGGCGGCGCGCCTCTCGCCCGAGCTGGGCGGCGGCTCGCTCACGGCGCTGCCGATCGTGGAGACGCAGGCGAACGACATCTCCGGCTACATCCCGACCAACATCATCTCGATCACCGACGGTCAGATCTACTTGGAGGCGGACCTGTTCAACGCCGGCATCCGGCCCGCGATGAACGCCGGCATCTCGGTCTCGCGCGTAGGTGGCGACGCGCAACGAAAGGCGATGAAGCAGGTCGCGCGTCAGCTACGGCTCGATATGGCGCAGTACCGCGAGCTACAGGCGTTCGCCCAGTTCGGCTCGTCCGACCTCGACGCGGCGACGCGTCAGCAGCTCGAGCGCGGCCGCCGGCTTCAGGAGATCCTCAAGCAACCGCAGTTCCAGCCGCTCTCTCTCGATCAGGAGGTCATGATCATCTTCGCCGGCACGCGCGGGCTCGTCGACGACGTACCGGCGGAGAAGATGCTGGAGTTCGAGCGCCAGTTCCACCAGTACATGGACGCATCGCACCCGGATATCGGGAAGTCGATCCGGGAGCAGCTCGAGATCACAACGGACATCGAGCCCAAGCTGGAAGCCGCCATCCGCGAGTTCAAGCAGACC
>JBIOYF010000022.1:0-7366 GCA_044870035.1 Dehalococcoidia bacterium | reverse complement strand
CTGATGACGATCGTGGTGCTGCTGCTGGTGGTGCCGCGCTCGTCGACGCGACCGCTGGAGCTGGCGCGCGAGCTGCTGATCGTGATCCCGGCGGTGCTGTTCTACGACGTCGTGCGCGGGCTGGTCGAAGGGCGCGAATCGGAAGCGATCGCGCGGGCGGAGCAGATCGTTCACCTGGAACGGGTCGGCGGCATCTTCTGGGAGCGGGCGATCCAGGACCACATGTTAACTATCCAGCCCTTGATGAACTTCATGAACTTCACCTACATGCTCGGCATGTGGCCTGTGATCGTCCTCGTTGCGATCTGGCTGTTCTTCCAGCATCGCGATGTTTATCCGCTGTACCGGAACGCGTTCCTCATCTCGGGAGCGATCGGTCTGGTGATCTACGCGCTGCTGCCCGTGGCGCCGCCGCGCTTCGTCGACGGGCTGGGCTTCGTCGACACGGTGGCCGCACGCACGCAGGCGTACGCGATGCCGGACGCGCCGCTGATAGTGAACCAGTACGCGGCGATGCCAAGCCTGCACTTCGGGTGGGTGCTGCTGTGCGGCGTTGCGGTTCTACACCGTTCGAACGGAGCGGCCTGGAAGCTGCTGGGCGTCTACATGCCGGCGGCGATGCTCGTCGCGATCGTGGCGACGGGGAACCACTTCATTCTCGACGCAGTGGCCGGCGCGGCCGTGGCACTGCTGGGGCTGGCTGCCTCGTACGTCCTGGATCGTACGATCCGGGGCGGGGAGACCCCGTCGCGCGAGCCGGTTCCAGTATTCGCCGACCGGTTGTCCTAGACCCATCCCCTAACCCCTTCCCTACGAGGGAAGGGGGAACTTACGCGAACCTTCGGCGAGCTTGCGGAAGGCGTGGCAGGCGTCTTTGATCCTCCCTCACCACTGTCCCCTCTCCCTCGCTGAGGGAGAGGGGAACGAGAACCAGATTTGGGGAAAAGAGATCCTTCGACCTCAGTGGACGCGTTGGCCACAGATTGACACGGATGAAACACAGATAGATGCCGCCGCCGAGGCTGGAAAGCCTCGGCTACTTGAGTCTTGCCGCCAGTTTGCGGAAGGCGCGAGAGGCGTCCTTATCGAGCGGCTGGCCGTGGCCGAAGAAGGCCGCGTCGAAGTCGAGGTCGGCGAGCTTGCGGATGGAGTTGCGGGCGGCAGCGTGGTCTTCCGTGAACCAGCCGACCGGCGGCCGCACGCCGAATAGGTTCGCTGCGGCATCGCCGGCGAAGAGCAGCCTTCGCTGCGGCAGGTAGATCGCGATGCTGCCCGGCGTATGTCCGGGCGTGTGGATGATGCGCGCGCCGCCGTCGAGGTCGATCTCTTCGCCATCCTCAACCTGCCGATCGACGTTCACCGGGCGCGGCGCGTGCAATCCGGGGTCGGTCGCGCGCAGGAGACGCCGCATGATCGCGTTCGTGTTCGCGGGCGCAGGCGGGCGTTCGCCGCGCAAGACAGGAGCGTCGAGCGGGTGCGCCAGGACCTGCGCGCCGCTGCGGTCGACGACGTCGGCGAGGGAGCCGGCGTGGTCGTTGTGGTAGTGCGTGACGACGATCTGGCGGAGGTCCTCGGGCCGGCGGCCGATCTCTTCGATCGCGGCGAAGATCTTACCGGCGCTTGTCGGCAGGCCGGTGTCGATAAGGGTGAGCTTGTCGGCCTCCGCGTAGAGGTAGGCGCGGCCGACGCCGAGGCTATCGATGGTGTGGACGCCGGGGACGATCTCCACGGGGCTAAGTATGGCGAATCTGTCAACGGATGGCGAACGGAATAGCCACAGATTGACACAGATGAAACACAGATGGACGCCGACGTATTAGTATTGCGAATCTGTCAACGGATGGCGAACGGATTAACGGATAGGTGGTACTACAAGAGACGGCGGACGCGTTAGCCACAGATTGACACAGATGGATGACGACGACGCCGAGGCTGGAAAGCCTCGGCTACTAAAGCCTCGACTACTGTAGAATGCGGCTACTCTGGCGCAGTGAGGTGCGAGGATGACAGAGCAAGAGTTCGGTGGTGTAGTCGGACGCTATCGGAGCGAATCGACGCCGTGGTGGCCGGAGCCGCTGCGCGCGCGGGCCGGCGCGCCAAACGTGCTGCTGATCGTGCTGGACGACGTGGGGTTCGCGCAGATCGGTTGCTACGGCTCCGACATCGAGACGCCGGTGCTCGATTCGCTGGCTGCGGGCGGGCTGCGCTACACGAACTTTCACACGACGGCGCTCTGCTCGCCGACGCGCGCCTGCCTGCTGACGGGCCGCAACCACCACGCGACGAGCATGGGGCGCGTCGCGGACCTGCCGACGGGCTTTCCCGGCTACTACAACCGCATCCCGAAGTCGTGCGGCTTCCTTTCGGAGCTGCTGGTGCCGCAGGGGTACGCGGCGTACGCGGTGGGCAAGTGGCACTTGACGCCGGAGGACGAGTACCACAACGGGGCGTCCCGGGCGAGGTGGCCGCTGGGCCGCGGGTTCGAGCGCTACTATGGCTTCTTCGGCGGCGAGACGAACCAGTTCGCGCCGTCGCTGATCGAGGACAACCATCTAGTTGCGCAGCCGGCAGCGTGGGAAGATGGCTACCACCTGACGGAGGACCTGGCCGACCACGCGATCCAGTACCTGCGGGACCTGCGCAGCGCGGACACGGACAAGCCGTACTTCATGTACTTCTGCACGGGCGCGTGCCACTCGCCGCACCAGCCGCCGCGGGCGTGGCGCGAGCGCTACTACGGCCGCTTCGACCGGGGGTGGGACGCATGGCGCGACGAGACGTTCGCGCGCCAGCAGTCGATGGGCCTGTTGCCGGCGAGCACGGAGCTATCGCCGCGGCCGGAATGGGTGCCGGCGTGGGACTCGCTGAGCGACGACCAGCGCACGGTGTTCGCGCGCTTCATGGAGTGCTTCGCGGGATACCTGTCGCACGCGGACGCGCAGATCGGGCGCGTGCTGGACGCGCTGCGCAAGCTGGGCGATCTCGATAACACGCTGGTCGCGGTGCTGTCGGACAACGGCGCGAGCTCCGAGGGCGGGCCGTACGGTTCGTACAACGACCTGCGGACGTGGAACATCGCGGGCACATCGATCGAAGAGGCGGTCGCGCGGCTGGACGAGCTGGGCGGGCCGTACACGCACAACAACTATCCGTGGGGCTGGACGATGGCGGGCAACACGCCGTTCCGGCGCTGGAAGCGTGAGGTACATGAGGGCGGGGTGGGCGACCCGCTGATCGTCCACTGGCCGCAGGGCATCGCGGGGGGCGGCGAGCTGCGCAGGCAGTACGTGCACGCGATCGACATTCTGCCGACGGTGCTGGAGATCGCCGGCGTCGACGCGCCGGAGCAGATCGACGGCGTGGCGCAGAAGCCGATCGACGGCGTGAGCTTCGCGCACACGCTGAACGACGCAGCGGCGGCGAGCCGGCGCACGACGCAGTACTTCGAGATGCTCGGCTGCCGCGCGATCTACCACAGGGGCTGGAAGGCTGTGGTGCACCATCCGATCTTCGACCCGAACATCTCGTTCGACGACGACCGGTGGGAGCTGTACGACGTCGAGCGGGACCAGTCGGAGTGCCACGACGTGGCCGAGCAGGAGCCCGAGAAGCTGCGCGAGCTGATCGATCTCTGGTGGCGTGAGGCGAAGAAGTACAACGTGCTGCCGCTGGACAACAGTCCGTTCGAGGCGATCTTCGGAAAGCACCCGCATGCACCGCCGGAGCGCGAACGCTACGTCTACTATCCGGACGCCGCGCCGGTGCCGGAGATCATGGCCGCGAACGTGCGGAACCGTTCGCACACGATCACGGCAGAGGTGGAGGTACCGCCGTCGGGAGCGGAGGGGATCCTGCTGGCACACGGCTCGGGGCTGGGCGGCTACGCGCTGTTCGTCAAGGAGGGGCGGCTGCACTACGTGCACAACTTCTGCGCGCTGCAGGAGCATCGCATCGTCTCGAACGGGGCGGTGGCGGCTGGCGAGCACACGCTGTCGTTTCGCTTCACGAAGACGGGCGAACACAAGGGTACGGGCACGCTGCTGATCGATGGCGCGCCGGCCGGCGAGGCGCAGATCGATCCATTCACGCGCACGCGCTTCTCGATCACGGGCGATGGCCTCTGGTGCGGCTACCACACCGGCCTGCCCGTCTGTCGCGACTACCGGGCGCCGTTCCGGTTCACCGGCCGGCTGCGGCGCGTCGTGGTGGAGGTGGACGGGCCGAAGTTCGCGGACCCGCGGGCGGAGGCGGAGCTGGCGATCACGTCGCAGTAGCGACGAGCGGTCAGCTTGTCAGCCGGTCAGCTTGTCAGCTTGTCAGCTGGTCAGCTTGTCAGCCGGTCAGCTTGTCAGCCGGTCAGCCGGTCAGCTTGTCAGCCGGTCAGCTTGTCAGCCGGTCAGCTTGTCAGCCGGTCGGCTTGTCAGCCGGTCAGCTTGTCAGCTGGTCAGCCATTAGTGGTTGTTTTTGGCCGGTTTGCGGGTTGAAACCCGCGGCTTCAACGACGTAGGAGGTTCCCCTAGGTCGATCCCTGTGTCGAAGCGCGGAGCCGCGGCCGATCATGTCTATTGGTGGGGCCGAATCGAGAGGAGGACGACGCATGGCGATCGTAAGCATCGGCAATCAGCCGGACCTGACGCCGGACCAGGCGCGCGAGATCTTCGCGCAGCACTTCGCGGGCAAGTACGAGATCGTGAAGTCGAACGCGATCAACCGGCAGTTCATCGTGAAGAAGAGCGGCTGGTCGGGCGTGGGCGTGCGACTGAAGCAGGAGAAGACGGGCACGTCGTTCGTGTTTACGGGCCTGATGCCGAACATGCTGCTGCAGCTGCTGTTCGGCGGCATCGCGTCGTACCTGTTCCTGCGCTCGTCGTGGAAGGAGCTGGAGGCGGAGGTAACGGAGTTCATCCAGTCGGCGCCGGAGTTCCAGCAGCCGGCGGTCACAGAGGCGCCACGAGAGAAGCGCAAGAAGGCCGCGTAGCGCCGAACGCCGGTCGAAATAAGGGGCCCTCGCCATGGCGAGGGCCCCTTTTCTTGGGCACAACTGGCACACACGATCAAAATTAGGAGAAGCCGCGGCCGCTGGAGTAACGAGTCTCACCTACCTCCAGCGTATCGGCTAAAATAGCGACAGTAATTCTATGAGTCATCACGATCCGACTGTTGTTATCCTCGGTGCTGGCTTCTCGAAACCAGCGGGCCATCCGGTTATGGCTGACTTTCGGAAGGTCATCACAGAGTTAGGGACCAGTCCGGAATCCTCTCTAACTAAGCAAGAGCGGAAGTCCTTTCGGAACATTCTCGACTACAGGTGGCGTTCCCAAACCCTGTATGGCTACCTGAACCTGGACTTGGACAACTTAGAGAACTTGTTTGGCTTGATTGACATGGAATCCTCTCTAGCGCCCCGCTCGGACAAGCTGGCGGTGGCAAACAGAGCGGACCTCATTTTCACATTAGTGAAAACGCTTGAACTGACCCGAAAACCGGCTCCCGAACAACTTCAGAAGGAGATAGATGAATCTACAGGCTCCGCTGACCGAAACAAGCTAAGAGCGACAATACGCAAAGCTAGGCATCCACTAGGCAAGTTCGTGTTCTTTGCTCAGCGCCTTCGACCTCATGACGCGATCATTACCTTCAACTACGACACTGTCATCGAGGAAGCCCTCCTCGGCCTCTCGATAGGACCGGACTACGGCTTCCTGGATTATGCGTGGCCCAACGTCAACGCGAAGTTTCCCGTGTTGAAGCTCCATGGATCGGTGAACTTCAAGCGGGCTTCTACGGACTCTTCCAACGGTGAGGCCGTTTCTATCGTTGATCCCGAGCTTCTCACAAACGCCACCAGCGCCTACTACGATGGCGGAAGCCCGTTGCTGATTCCGCCGACTTGGAATAAGGCCGCTTTGTCAGGCCCTCTGATGGAAGTCTGGCAGAAGGCTTCAGCCAGACTATCGGCTGCCCATCGAATCGTCTTCATTGGCTACAGCCTCCCTGAAACTGACCTGGGGTTTCGCTATCTCTTGGCGAACAGCCTCCTGGCAAATCAAGAACTTCAAGATATCGTTGTCATGGATCCAAGCCAGGACACTCGACGACGCTTCGCCTCATTCTTCGCAGATGCGCTCAAGAGCCAACAACGGTATGTAGAAGTAGCCCAGAGCTTCCCTCGCGGGATTCCCTTCCTCGGTCACCCCTTTTGGGGTCTGCCAGGAGGAGAGACATGACTACCGAACCCTCCCACGACAAGAAATCGCGGCATGATCCTTTGCTAGAGATGTGGGTAGGCATCGCGGAAGAGAGCTCCGTTGGCTTCTCCGTGACACTGCTCATGAGCGGGATTCTCGTTTCTGGAACCATTGTCTCATCGAGCAGGTTTTACGAACTATTCTACGAAGAGTTGGCGAGCGCGATGAAGCAAAACGCAATTGGAAGTGAAGGATTTGAGTCATTTGGAGAAACGGTGGTGAAGTTTCCTATGCTGCTCCGCGAACAGACCATCGTTTTGGAGCAAGACATTGAAATAGACTACATTCACCTATCAGACGTAACGATCATGCCAACGCTTGCTGCTCCAACCTTGCAACGTGGTTACTGGCGAGGACGCCTAGACTCAGTGGACGGCTGGATACTCGGCGCGGTGACCATCTCCAATACCTAGCTAAGATGAGACCGAGAGGATATCCCTCCAACTAGCTTCCCTCCCCAGCGCCCTGCTAAGATAGGGCGCTGACGCGTACGTGAGCGTCAGCAACGCGTTCGAGCTTCGAGCCTCGAACTTCGAGCTGCTGCCACCACCCGCGCTAGGAGCACAACATGGACTTTCGTTTTTCGCACGAAGAAGAGTCGTTCCGAGACGAGGTGCGCGGCTTCATCCGCACCGAGCTGCCCGGGAGCTGGGAGGGCGCCGACCCGTACGGGGCGGACGCCGAGGGTTCGTCGCCGTTCGAGCTGGGGCGCAAGATCACGAAGAAGCTGGCGGAGCGCAAGTGGATCGCGATGGCGTGGCCGAAGGAGTACGGCGGCATGAACGCGCCCCACATGCAGCAGCTGATCTACAACGAGGAGATGGCGTACCACGCGGTGCCGGGCGGCGGCGGCATGGGCGTGGCGTGGGTGGGCCCGGCGATCATGCTCTACGGCACGGACGAGCAGAAGCAACGTTTCCTGCCCCGCATTACTTCGGGCGAGGACCGCTGGTGCACGCTCTACTCCGAGCCGGGCGCCGGCTCCGACCTGGCGGCGCTGCAGACGCGCGCGGTGCAGGACGGCGACGACTTTGTGATCAACGGCCAGAAGATCTGGACGTCGCTGGCGGACCGGTCGAACTGGGGCTGGATGGCCGCCCGGACGGACCCGGACGCGC